>NZ_JBFTNE010000086.1:0-30276 GCF_056397325.1 Cupriavidus sp. 05N39 | reverse complement strand
GTGATCGCCTGACTTAACTTGCTCCTTCGATAGCGCCTTCACACAGCGCTTATGCCCCTCAGTCACGATGTTGAGTTCATAGAGCTGCCAGCCAGCGACCAGCAAGAAAGGATTCATCAGAATCTGCCCCGATCGATAAGTGATGACGAACATCAGCACGATGAAGAGTAAAAAGCCGAAAAATTTCCCGTCAACTCCCAAGTCGAGCCCCATGAAAGAAACGACATAGGGGAATACGTAGTTAATGAGATCATTCGGGATCGACTTCGAGTCAATGACCTCAAGTCTTGAATAGCCCGACAGGTTCTGCATCAGGATCATGAAGATGACGAGGCTCACAGCGCAAATCCCGAGCAGGCCAAGAGCCCGCTCCGGATTCGCAAGCTCAGGAAGATAGCAGGAGGACATCTCCGTAATCTTGCACAGCGGAGCCTTCCAAGAAGACTCCTTGACATCTTGGATCAGCAGGATCAGGCTCAACGGAAAGTAAGAACCGAGGAACAAGATCAGCGCGGGGAGAAGTCGCATTTCCATCTTAAAGCCCACTCAGGTGCATGGTCCATCTAGATAGAACATAGAGGACCCTCGCTCCACTCATCACTTCACCAATTCCATCAGCTTGCCAAAGCTGTTCACCACGTCGTACTTCACGTTCTCGGGGGCGTACTTCTTGTTGATCTCGTCGAAGAACTTACGGGCACACTTGATCTTGGTTTTCTCGATCTCATTTAGCACCATCGACGACATGGAGCCCTTGGTCTCAGCCACGAAATACACGTGTTTGACCGTACCTTCCTTGAACGACACGGCCCAGTCGGGGTTGTAGTCGCCAACGGGGGTGGGGATCAGGAAGCCGCGAGGCAATTTGGCGTAGACGACGACTTCAGTACAGGTATCGAGCTCCTTCACAAAATCCCGCTCAATACCGGAATCAGTGATCACGTAGTCGTAGATATGCCGCTTGAGCTTGTCTCCAGCCTTGCTGAAGTCCTGCTTGGTCTGGCCTGCGGTGAAGATGTCGAGGTCGAACTTGTCCCCAACCGAGTCGTAGGCCAAGTGTTCGATGATCATCGTTGCCTTCTGCTCGTTGATCAGCCGAACGGCCTCGGCAATGAAGCTTTCCGGATTGGTTCGGAACTGCGTAAACACGGCGACGCTGATCCCTTTGAGGATGTCTGCCGTCGTGCGTCGGGTCAGCTGCGTGCCTTCGGCGATCTTGCCGATCAGGTCGTACTTCACCGCGGAGTGAATCGAATGCACATTCTTTTCTGTCTCGGTCGCCTTGAGCACGAAGGCTTCGCCATCTTTTAGCCCGTCATAGGTCACCAGTGCAGCCTGCTCGCCGCTCTGAATCGTGTACTGCAATGGCGTCACGCGAAGGCTCTTGTCCAGTTCGGTGACGGCCTTCGTGACCAACTCCCCTGAATCAAAGCCAACGCTGTAGGCCGCCTTGCGATTGATCCGGTTCCACAGCTCCTTGAACTCCTGCTTGTCGAAGTTGCCGTTGAGCGGGTTCTTCTTCGGGCGACGGTCGTCGCTGATGTCAAACATCTGGCTGTCGCTGAAGACGCTGTCGATCAGCTGGTATACCTGCTCGGCATGGGCCTGCAGTTCCGGCGGGAGCGGAGCCAACGAGCCGTCCTTCTTGGCCTCATGGTACGCGCTGGTGATGCGATCCGCCCCGTCGCTGTAGTCGTTCTTGATCAGGTACTTGTAGATCTGCTTGGCCAATTGCGGCGTGACCTCGACATCGCCCGCCGCGGTCTTGAGCACCTTGCCGGTGAAATAGGCTTCGTCGGCCACCTTGGGGCGGGCCGACAGGGAGTCACTGATGTCCTTCTGCAGCGCAGAGACGAAGTCTTTGTAGCTTTCACTGGCTACGACGGTCAGCACGTTGACGTCATGGACGATGGCAGGGTGATCCATCCGGTCGCCGCTCTGATTCACGGACAAGCGCAGACCTCGGCCCACCTCCTGACGCCGCGAAATGGTGTTGTCGCTGTGCTTGAGGGCGCAGATAACGAACACGTTCGGATTGTCCCAACCTTCACGCAGGGCGGAATGCGAAAAGATGAAGCGCACCGGCTCAGCGAGCGACAGCAGCCGTTCCTTGTCCTTCAGGATCAAGTCGTAGGCGTCCACGTCATCGGCCTCGGTGGCCTTCTTGCCCATCTCCGGATCAATGAGACGTTTGGTCTTCTTGTCGATGGAGAAGTAACCGCTGTGCGTCCTGGACGCATCAATCCCCTTGAGGTACTTGATATAAGCGGTTTCGTCCAAATCCAGCACCTCGTTCAGGTACTGGCTGTACTCTTCTTCGAAAATTCGCGCGTAGTCGCCATTTTTGTCTGCCGAAGAGTAGTCGCGGTACTTGGCCACTTCGTCGATGAAGAACAAGGTCAGCACTTTGATGCCTTGCTGGAACAAGGCCAGCTCTTTATCGAAGTGCGCCTTGATGGCTTCCCGAATCTGAATGCGGCGGAGCGCCGCTTCGTTCACGTCGCCAGCGGCTTCACCTACGAAGAGCTCAACGCCGTTGGTAAAGCCCAAGGTATCGCTGTTGGCGTTGATGTCCGATACGACGTAGCCACGGTATTGATCCAGCTCGTTCGACTCGACAAACAAGTTATCGCCCTTTGAGAGCTTGCGCACGATGCGTTTTATTTCGCCACTCTTCAGCTTCTGCTCGAATTCGACGCGCGCCTCGGGCGGCTTCTTGGTCGAAATCTCGATGGACTGCAGGTACAGGTAGGCATTGGTACCAGCCAGCCCCTTCACTGAGATACCGCGCACCGCAATCTTCTTAACTAGCTTCTGGTTGTAGGCGTCCAGCGCATCCAGGCGGTGGATCTTGTTGTGCGTGGTCTTGTGCGTGGCCGAATAGCGAAGCACCATCAGCGCCTTGAATTCCTCCAAGGACTTCAGGGTCTGGGCACCCTCCATCTTTTGGGGCTCGTCCAGGATCAAAATCGGGCGGTTGGCACTGATCACATCAATCGGACGACGCGACTGGAAGTCATCCAGCTCCTCATAGATGCGGCGGGCGTCCTTGCCCGTGGCGTTGAAGGCCTGCACGTTGATTACCATCACATTGATGCCGGCGTCGGACGAAAAGCTTTCGAGTTCGTGCGGTTGCTTGGAGTTGTAGATGAAGAAACGAGCCTTCTTGTGGTACGTCTCGAGGAAGTGATCGGCCGTGATTTCCAGCGACTTGGCCACGCCTTCACGGATGGCAATGCTGGGCACCACGATGATGAACTTACTCCAGCCGTATTGCTTGTTCAGCTCGAAGATGGTTTTGATATAGCAGTAGGTCTTGCCCGTCCCGGTCTCCATTTCGATGTCGAGGTGCAGGCGAGATACCGCTTTGGCGGTGGCCTTGTATTGAGTCGTTACTGGAATACGCTCACCGTTGCCATTGATCGTATAAAAGTCAGTCAGTGAACTTGATAGCGGCAGATTCTGCTGGTGCTGAACCTGAGTGATGTTTTCCAGCAGCGTGACATCCGTCAGTTTCAAATCGGCGTTCTTGAACCCTGCTTCTGCGAATAGATCTTCGACCCCTTTCTTAGCCTTGCCCGGGTCGATGCGATAGCTGATGGCTTCGGCAGCAGCTACCGGTTGGCCATTGAAGCAATCCACCACGGCTTGTACAGCTGCTGTCTGATAGGCCTGGGTCTTGAATTTCAGTTTCATTGCCAGCCCCTCAGATGCACTTGACTTCGGTGGTAGGCGATAGCAACTTGAAGATTTGCTCGACGTTGATCTTGACCGCGCTGTCCTTGAACCCGGCATCGCGGAACACCACGCGCAGCGGCTGGTGCTTTGCCAGTTCCTTGACGAAGTCTTCATCGATACCGCCGTTCCCGTCGAAGCCGGCGGCCAGAGCGTTGCCATCGACAAAGAACACGTCCTTGCCTTGGATGGCTTGCTTGACGATGGGCAGCGCCAGGTCGACCCCCCAGTCCAGCATCACCTGGAACAGCAGGTCTTCTTGGGTGCGGTCGGGCTTGATGTTGTCGACGAACAGATCAATGTTCGCCTTATCCATGGCATCCGGCGAGTAATAGACGTCAGCCATATTAGATGCATCGACCTTCAGAACCCGGAACCCTATGTCCTTGTTCCATGCGTCGTTGCATTCGTTATCAAGAACCCGCTTACCTGCTCTGCGGATACGCTCTTTTCCAATCTCTGCGATGCTGCTGAAGCCAGCCTTTTTCGCCTCGGACGATTCGTCGCACACCTCGGGAAATTGGACAGCAATAAACCTGAATGCTGTGCCTTGAAGTGCATTCTTGTTGAGTACGGCTTGGGCAAATGAGCACGACCCGGCAAAAAAATCCATGACTATTCCACTGCTTCCGCAGTAGCCTAGAAATTCCTCAAGCAACTCGCTCGGCTTGGGAAAAGTAAAAACTTTGCCGTTGCCAAATAACTCCTCAATTTCTCCGGTGCCTTTTTGCGTGTAGGGACCTTCCAGGACCGAGTAGGGCTTTGCTCCCCGCGTGACCCCTTCTTCATCCTTCAAATATTGCTTGTAATCAACAGTCCAGCCGTCTGGCTTTTTCGTGAACACCAGCCCATCTTTGCTAAGAGCATCCTTAACGCGATCTTCCGACCATTGCCACTGCTTCTCTGGCCAAATTTCTTCACCATCTTTTACGATGGCGTATCGGAGATTGGGCCTCGCATCCATTGAATTTGTTGCCAGAGGCTGCTTTCTGTAGGGGCCCCTAAGATCAAAGTTTGAGTCTTTGAATTTGTAATACTTGAGAACATCATCCTTGGGTGGTAACGCTAGAAACCCAATGCTCTCTTTCTGTCTCGCGTAAATCAGAACATACTCATGAAGCCTGACCACATGTTTTGATTTAGCGCCGCCTCCGTACGATTTCTTCCAAACAACCTGAGCGACGAAATTTTCCTCCCCAAATATTTCGTCGCATAGATGACGCAAGTTTGCAGCCTCGCCGTCATCAATGCTGACAAACAGCAATCCATCTTCTGACAGCAGTGTTCTTGCCAAGCGAAGTCGGGAATAAATCATGGATAGCCAGTCCGAATGAAACCTTCCATTGGCCTCCGTATTGACTACCAATCTATTGCCTGCTTCGTCTTTCTGATTGGATCTGATGAAAAATTCATTAGAATCTTCTGCGAAATCGTCCTCGTACACAAAGTCGTTCCCGGTGTTGTATGGCGGGTCGATGTAGATCATCTTGACCTTGCCCAGGTACGTTTCCTGCATAAGCTTCAGTGCATCAAGGTTGTCACCCTCGATGAACAGATTTTTCGTGGCTTCGAAGTCCACGCTTTCTTCACGACACGGGCGTAGCGTCTTCGCAATCGGCGCATTGGCCGTCAACAGCGCCTCGCGCTTGCCCGGCCAGTTCAGGTGGTAGCGCTCCTGCGGGCCTTCGACAATCGATTCGGAAAGCTCCTGGCGCAGCTGGTCAAAGTCAACCGCCAGCTTCACGCAGCCATCCTCTCCCTCGGCCTCGGTCACGCAACCCGGAAACAGCTCGCAGATGCGGGCAATGTTGTCTTGCGTGAGATTGGGAGAATGCATTTTAAGTTGATCCATATTCTTTTCCTTGGCTCGCGCGTTCAGCGGCTCAATTGTTCAAGTTCATGTTTTAGTTGCCGCAAGGTCGCGTTGATCTCCACCTTGCGGTTGAATTGCTTTTCCTTGGCCAGTTTGCTGGCGGTTTTTTCGACCTCGCGGCGTTTGGCCGCAGCCAGCTCCACGCGGGCCACCAAGTCAGCTAACGATTCCTTTGGGCGGGCGGGCAGCGGCATCAATCGGTGCAGCAACTGCTCATACAGGCTGGCCAGATCCAGCGCCAGCGGCATCGCAGCGCGCTCGCTGCTGGCGGGCAGCCATTCCGTCGCAAAATAGTCGTTCAACACCCAGCGGCTGGCGTCTGATTCATTCGGGCGCTTGTAGGCTGYGACGACCTGCGTTTTGCCGTCAAAGCTCACCTCGAAAACGATGGGGAACTGCACAGCTCCATCAATGCAACGCAGCACGTCCAGATTGAGCTCTGGCGTCTTGAGCTGGATGGCAAAGACTTGAACCTCTGGCACGCCGGGTTTGGCGGGCAGGTTGATCGTTTCTGGGGCAAGCTTGTATTGCCAGACGACCTGCTCTACCTGCTCCACGAACAGGTCCTTCAGCCGCGTGTTGGCACCGCTGTGCTCGTAGATCTTATTCTTGGGCAGGTTGCGCCCAAAAGTGGCCTGCTTGGGGTAGCTGATGAAGGCGGGATGGGTGGGCAGGCTCATCCGACCTCCTGAATCACGAGGAAGGTGATTAGCTCGAAGTCGTCCAGCCCGGCGATTGGGTTCACAAGCGCGGTCGTTTTTCCGCCGCTAAACAGGCTGTCCAGATCCTTCTCTTCCTTCACCTCGATCATCGAGCGGATGGTCTTGCCGAGCAGGTCGGAGTAGACCTGCATCTTTCGGCCGTCTGCCGTTTCTTTGTTGAACAGGCGGCAGGCATCCGGAATGGGCTGGGCTTGCCCCTTGCAGCAGCTACGCACCAGATCAAGCAGACGCTTGACCTCAGTGTGGTCGTGGATGACCTCACCCTCACTGTTGATGTAGACGAGGTAGTAAGGGTGCAACCGGTTCTGTTGATCGATGTTGACGCGGTGGTTGCGGTTTCGCAGCGTAAAAATTACGCCAGGGCGGAGTCCGAGTTCGGGCTTAGCTGGCACCACGGCATGCATCCCGCTGGGCACGTTGTTCAACTCACCGTTGGCCTTGACGTAGTTGAGCAAGTCCATGCGAAAATCATTGAGCCCCAGGTCGGTTATCGACACGCCGGTTTTCAGGTCTTCCAGCTCGATCACTTCTTCTTGCAGGCGGCGCAACTGCTCTTTGCGGTACGACACGTCGTTGGCCTGGGCGCTCAGCACGTTGTCGTCGCCGGTGGCCGAAACGTCGGCAATCATCATCCGGCTCTCAACTCGTTCCTTGAGGTTGATGTACTCGTCGAGCGAGATGTCTGGCCAGTAATTGACCAACTGGATGCTGCTATTGGGTGAACCGATGCGGTCCACCCGGCCGAAGCGCTGGATGATGCGCACCGGGTTCCAGTGGATGTCGTAGTTGATCAGGTAGTCGCAGTCCTGCAGATTCTGGCCCTCGGAGATGCAGTCGGTACCGATCAACAAGTCGATCTCTGCCGGTTCGTTCGGCAGCACGACGGCTTTCTCTTTGGCGCGCGGCGAGAAGAGGGTGAGCAACTCCTGGAAGTCATAGCTCTTCTTGAGCGTGGACTTCGGCGCACCCTTGCCAGTGACCTTGGCGCTGTGCAGGGTCTGTGCGGCCAGCAACTCCGGTGCCAAATTGGCGTACAAGTAATCAGCGGTGTCAGCGAAGGCGGTGAAGATCAGCACCTTCTTGTTGCCTGGGTTCAGCGGCGCGGCAATCTTTCCGAGTACAAGCGATTTCAGGTGCTGCAACTTGGCATCGTCGGCAGGCGCGATCTTGTTCATCGACGCCAACAGAGCGTCGATGATCTCCAGATCGACCTTCAGCTCGTGCTCCCAAGAAGGCAAGTCCATGTCCGCGAGGCTGATCTTGACCTTGCCACCGATCTCGTTGTCGCCAATGGCGGGCAGGTCATCGTCTTCCGCGTCGAGGTCCTCCAGCTGATCGGTCAGGTCATCGATGCTGGCAACGTTGCCGGTCTGATTGAAGACGCTGATCTTGGCCAGCGTGTTCGCGTGGTTCGCACGCAGAGACTGGAGCGTCAAGCGGAAGGACTCAATCGAGCTTTCAAGCCGCTTGAGCAGGTTGGTCGTCATCAACGCCTGCAGGCTCTTTTCGCGGTCGGCCTGCTTGAGCTTGCCTTTGCCGGCGACCTGCGTGTCGTACATCTCCTCGTACTTCTTGAGTCGACTGGGCAGGATGTAGCTGATGGGGGCGTAAACAGCGAGCTTGAGCAGGGACAGTTGCTCGAAGATCTCGTTGAAACTCATCACGTCCGTTCGCTGCGTGAGCGGGCTGTGGAACGACAAGGGTTTGCGGCGCTCGGGGAATTGGCCGATGTCCTTGGTATCGTAGAAGGTCTGGATGTGCTTGCGAGAGCGCGCGATGGTGACGCTGTCGAGTAGTTCGAAGAAGTCGAAGTCCAACGTGTCCAAGATGGCGCGAGCGGTGCGCTCTTCTGGCGGGAGCTTTGCCCAAGCGTTGAAGCTGGCCTGCGCACCACGGAAGATGTCCTCTACCGACTTGCCGGTGCGCAACTTCTTGCTAAGGTTCTCGGAGTCCCCCTCGTAGGCCAGTGCCAGTTGATTGCGCAGGTCATTGAAGCGGTTGTTCACCGGGGTGGCCGAAAGCATCAGCACCTTGGTTTTTACCCCCTCCTTGATGACCTTGTTCATCAGCTTCTGGTAACGAGTCTCCTTGTCCTTGTAGGCGTCGTTGTTGCGGAAGTTGTGCGACTCGTCGATGACGACGAGGTCGTAGTTGCCCCAGTTGATGCGGTTCAGCGGCGTGCCGAATGACTCGCCGCTGGTGCGGCTAAGGTCGGTATGGCAAAGCACGTCGTAGTTGAACCGGTCGCGGGCAAAGATGTTCGTCTTGAGGTTGCGGTTGTAGTTCAGCCAATTGTCCGCCAGCTTTTTTGGGCAGAGGACCAGCACCGAGCGGTTGCGCAGCTCGTAATACTTGACCACGGCCAAGGCCGTGAACGTCTTGCCCAAGCCGACGCTGTCCGCCAGGATGCAGCCGCTGTAGGTCTCGAGCTTGTTGATGATCCCGGTGGCCGCATCCTTCTGATAGTTGAATAACTTGTTCCAGATGAGGGTGTCCTGGTAGCCCGTGCGATTGTTGGGTAGGACGTCCTCATCGATGTCGTCCAGGAACTCGTTGAAGATGTTGTAGAGCATCAAAAAGTAAATGCTCTCGGGCGAGTTTTCCTGGTACACCGACGCAATGTGATCGCAGATCTGCGCGGTCACATCTTCCAGCTTTTCGGGGTCGTGCCAGATCTGATCGAACAGACTGAGGTAGGTCGCCGTGAAGGTCGACTCGTCCATCTTGTTGACAAGATTGGAGACAGCGTTGCCTTGCTGGTAGCCGAGGTCGACGGCGGTAAAGCCGTGCAATGGCATATAGGCGGTGTCCGTGGCCGCAGCCTGCACACAAGCGAACTGCTGCATAGGAGCCTTGCTGCGATTGGACTTGAAGGTCGCCTTGCGTCGCATCCAGTCGGCGCATTCTTTTGCAATCGCGCGTTGGGTCAGCTTGTTGCGGAGCTGAATCTCGAACTCACTCCCATACAGGCTCCGTTCCCGGTCAGCCTTGGGAATGTGGAACTCCTTGCGCTCCTTGCGAATCTTGTCGGTGACCTCGTTGGCGACGAAGGTTGGCGAGGTGAAGATGAAGTTCAGTTCGTCAATCTTTTCCAGCTCTGCCTTCAGCGCTTCGAACGCGTACATCGAAAAGCAGGAGGCCGCGATCTTCAGGCGGGCACCGGGCTTGATCGTCTGTTTGAGGTCGTCGCCGAGCAGGCGGTTGATGTTGTCGATGAGTTCCATCAAGAATCCGCCTTTGGGGACACGGTGTAGCCAGGAGCAAGCAGCGCGTTCTTCACGCCGTAAAGCGCCAGATGGTCTTTGAGCCACAGGCGGTATTCGGGGCCACGCAGATGGTGATCGGGTGAGCAGTCGACGCTCCAGCGCCTAAGCATGTATCCCGCCGTAGCAGCCCGAAGCTTCAGTGCCAGCACACCGCCCGTGAAGCTGTAGTCGCGCACAGTGATTTCAGGCCTAGGCTGGTCTGGGTGGGGAACCAGCTCGATCTCGACAATCCGTGTCCACTGGATGTCGTCGTCGGGACGTTCGCCAACCTTGGCGTCTTCGTCGAGTGTCCTGGGCGCTTCGATCCGGGTGATGACAAAGTCGCGGAACTCTCCGGTCTTGCGGTCGAACGCTCGGACGTGCCAACGCAGGCCGCTGTCCACGAGAGCGAAGGGAACGATCACCCTTTCGGACTCCCCGCTGCTCACCGACTGGTAGTGGATCGCTACCGGACGTTTGGCGTGGATGGCTCGGCAGATTGGTGCCAGCACGTCCATGCAGGGGCGGCTCAGGACCGCAGGGAACTCGCAAGGCAAGAGCGGCTGCGAATCACCGTTCACGCCATCGCCAAATCCCAATGAGAGTGCCGACAGGACACGCTGGGGTGCGTGCTCGAAGACCGGCGCGAAACTCTTGCCTATTCGATAGATCTTGTTGCTACTGTCGAACTCGATGTTTTGGGGGGCGACCTCACGGTACAGGGCTAGGTCTCGTGTTGCACCCGCCGGTGCCACTCCGAAACGGCTGCTCAGATCAGGTCGTCCGATCTCCCCGATGAAGTACAGACGGAAGTCGATGTAGGCGAGCCGTTCTCGTTGTGCGTGGCTCAGGTTCTCGACGCGTTGGGGGTGCATGGTCGGGCGCTCCTCCACCGAGCAAAGGACGGATGGACCGAAACCAACTTCACGTTTGCTCATTAGGAGTCGCATCATGTAATCAAAATGAGGACATTATGCGTCTAGGCTCAGATTTGGGCAAGCGGCCAAATCGTCGAATCTACGGACGCAGGACCAAGGCGTGAGGTCACGCGAGCGTCCTTGAGGCCACTTCGTTTGCTGGCGCGGGCTTGGAGGCAGCTTGGAGGCAATCGGTTGTGGTTGGAGACCCGTATAGATGCGATGCGGCTACTGAAGGCATGAAGTTGCTGCACTTAAAAAATGAAAAATTCCTTCGGAACCGTGTCGTGCAGCCATAAGACCACCTCTTCAAGATGACGTCGTGCCGCCTTTGGCACTACGCTACGAAAGGAAGAAACATGACTACGAAGACATCGACTCCTTCTGTACCCACCACTCCGATGGCCGGAACTGCTGCTGCCCGTATCGAGAGTGCTACGGCCAAGGCCAATGGTGGCGCAGTATCCAAGGGAAGCCGGTGGGATATTCGACGAATGCTGAAGCAGCAATCTGCCTTCTGTTGATTCAAAGAATTTTTAACCATATATCACGCCATGGAGAGGGTGGAATGCCACCACTCCGGTCCGCTATTTGCCCTATCTATGGAGCCATCGTGATATCCAACAATTCCCCCTTTGAATACTTGCTTGCATTCACCCTGATCTTCTTGGTCGGCGCGCTCTGGGGCCGCCTGCGCTGCAGCAACCGTGACGCAGACCGCAAGGGGCAATCGGCATGATGACAACCTGTCCGCATTGCCAGTCGTCGCAAGTAGTGACCCGTAACCACGCACGCAAAGTTGGCGGCACCCTTGGCGCCATCGCGGGCGCCGCCAGCGGTTTTGCCGCTGCCATGAACGGCGCACGCATTGGCGGCACGCTCGGTGGCCGGATCGGCCTCATCGCCGGCCCTCCCGGCGCAGTCATGGGCACAGTCGCCGGGGCCATCCTCGGTGGCGTCCTGGGTGGAACGGCCGGCTGCTCGGCCGGTGCTACCTTGGGCGAGTTGATCGACGACAAGGTCCTGCACAACTACCGCTGCCTGGACTGCGGACACACGTTCGGGCAATCGTCGGTCGAGTCTCATGTCCGCCGGCGACCGTCCTTCGACGAATCCGATTCTGGTGGGTACACAGCCCATCCATTCGGTCTGAGCGAGGACGACGAGCCGTTTTCGCTGTCTCCCCGCTGATGCCGGCTGCGGGTTCATCCCTCGGCACCACCCTCCATACCTCCCCTTCACTTTACCCTCAGCCCGGCCCTTGCCGGGCTTTATGCACTCGTCTTTCCAAAGGAGCAAATCATGCACCTCGTTCAATCGATGGCCTATGTCGGCCAGCAACCGTGGCACGGCCTGGGTAACCGGCTTGGACCCAACCAGTCGGTCGATGTGTGGGCCGAGCGCGCCGGCATGAACTGGCGTATCGAGTCATCCGAAGTCCGATTCGTCACCGGCACGGCCGGCATCGGCGCCATTCACGCCTTCCCCGACCAGAAGGTGCTGTACCGGTCCGACACCAAGGCCCCGCTTTCGGTCGTTTCCAGCCGATTCCAGGTTGTCCAGCCATCGGAAATCCTGGAGTTCTATCGAGATCTGACTGAGGTAGGCGGATACGAGCTGGAAACTGCAGGCGTACTCAAATTCGGCAAGAAGCTGTGGGCGCTCGCCAAGACCGGCCAGACCGGCTCACTCAAGGGCAAGGACGCTGTGAACGGCTATCTGCTGCTCGCCACCGCCTGCGACGGCACGCTGGCGACGACGGCGCAGTTCACGTCGGTGCGCGTCGTCTGCAACAACACGCTCGCCATTGCGCTCGGCAACAGTACGGGGGCCGTCAAAGTACCGCACCGCAGCCAGTTCGACGGCCAGGCGGTCAAGCGACAGCTTGGCATCGCGGTCTCGTCATGGGATGCCTTCATGGTCCGCACCAAGGCTCTGGCGGAGCGCAAGGTTACCGAGTCGGCCGCCGAAGCGTTCTTCCGGCGCGTGCTGACCTATCCGGTCACTGCTTCCAGTGATCGCGACACCGTCGCCGTCAACGAGCGCGCCATCAAGACGGTCGGCCAGCTCTATGCCGGGCGCGGCAAGGGCGCGCAGTTGCCCTCCGCGTCGGGAACAGCCTGGGGCTTGCTCAACGCGGTGACCGAGTTCACCGATCACCACCGTCGCGCGCGYAGCGACGACCACCGGCGCGATGCCGCTTGGTTTGGCGCTGGCGCGTCGCTTAAGCAGAAAGCGTGGGATGAAGCTCTCAAGCTCGTGGTGTAGCCGCCCCTCCCTTCTTCCCTTACCTGTCGACCCGGTCGAGTTCGCTCATCGGGCCGCATCATTTTCTGGAGGCTGCATGAGTGCCCTCGAACCCGCGCAGGCCAGATCCTCCCGCCCTGCGCTCAAGCTGGTCAAGACAACGGATCTATCCCGCACCGACTGGCTGGCGGTACGCAGAACCGGCATTGGTGGATCGGATGCCGCCGCCGCGGTCGGCCTCAATCCCTACAAGAGCCAGCTCGAACTGTGGCTAGAGAAGACCGGCCGGGATGCCGATTTGCCGAAACCCGATCCGAACGATACGGCTGAACCGATCTACTGGGGCACCTTGCTGGAGCCCATCGTGGCAGCGGCGTATACCCAGCAGACAGGCCACCGCGTACGCAAGGTCAATGCCGTCCTGCAACACCCCACGATCCCCTTCATGCTCGCCAATCTGGATCGCGAAGTGGTCGGCGTGCCCGATGTGCAGATCCTGGAGTGCAAGACCGCGGGCGAGTTCGGCGCCCGGCACTGGCAGGACGGCGTGCCCGAGTACGTCCAGTTGCAGGTCCAACACCAGTTGACGGTCACCGGCAAGCGTGCCGCCGACGTGGCCGTGCTGCTGTGTGGCCAGAAGCTGGAAGTCCATCGGATCGAGCGGGACGATGACCTGATCGCCCGGCTGATCGCGCTGGAAGCCCAGTTCTGGCGCTACGTCGAGACCGACACCCCACCACCCGGAGACGGATCGGAGTCAGCCGACCGCGCGCTGCGATGCCTATACCCGAAGGATAGTGGCGGGACGGTGGATTTCTCGGAGCACCGCCAGATGTCAGCGGCGTTCGCCGATCTGGTTACCGTGCGCGCCGAGATCGACGCACGGGAACAGGTAGCAGCCAAGCTCAAGCAGACCCTCCAGCAAGCGATAGGCGACGCCTCGAGGGCGCTGTTCGAGACAGGCGAAGTCAGCTTCAGGCGCAGCAAGGACAGCGCCTCGACTGACCTGAAACGCCTGCAAGCCGAGCATCCGGATCTCGCCCAGCAGTACGCCATCCCTAAAGCCGGTGCCCGCCGTTTCCTCATTTATCCCTGATCACTGGAGTAACGATGCTCAAAGGACTCGCCATTACCCCGCCCGTCATCGGGCGCATTTCCATTGGCCGCGTGGTCGAGAAGAACGGCAAGCGCCTGCCGGAGAAGGACGACCAGTTCACGCTGACGACGCAGGTACAAAACCGCGACGGCTGGATGCTGCACCCGCTCAACGAATCGTTGCGCAAGGCCACGCCGGGCAAGCTGCGTTCGATCCCCGTACGGATGCTGTTCAATGACCCGAATCTGAATCTGCGCGCCGAATACTGCCTGTTCGACCGCGATACCGGGCGTCCCGTCTGCGTCGGCAACGGCGAGCGGTGCAAGCGAGTGGAGCAGGACGGCATTGCGATCCTGCCCTGCCCGTCGCCGGACGGCTGCCAGTTCGGTGGCCCCGGCGGCTGCAAGCCGTATGGGCGGCTCAACGTCATTGTGGGCAACGAAGACGAGCTAGGCTCCTTCGTGTTCCGCACGACGAGCTTCAACAGCATCAGAACACTCGCGGCGCGGCTGCTTTACTTCAGTGCGGTATCGGGCAACCGGCTGGCCTGCCTGGCGCTGGAGCTGAAGCTGCGCGGCAAGTCCACCACGCAGAGCTACCGGTCAGCGATTTACTACGTGGACCTGGGGATTCGGGCGGGCAGTTCGCTGGAAGCTACCCTCACCGAAGCGCGCGAGCTGGATGCACGGCGCAAGTCTGCCGGGTTCGACCAGGTGGGGCTGGACGCGGCAGCCAAGCAGGGTTTCAGCAACGGCACGTTCGAGGACAGTCCCGAGGAAGCTGCAGCGGTGGTTGAGGAATTCTTTCCCGAGGCCACGCACGATCGTTCGGCGTCAGGTGACGCCGGGAAGCCTGACGAGGCTAGACCGCCCGGCTTACGGGAAAAGCTGCAGCGCAAGGCCGCCCTGCTGGGCGGGACGGCGGCATGACGAGCATGAATCGCTGGACGTCCATGCTGGCGGCCGGTGCGACCGGCACCGCGCTCTGCCTGTCGGTGCTGGCCGGCTGGCAGCGCGGCGGTACGGTGGCGGAACGGCTGGTGTGGGTTGCGCTTGGCATCGTGTTAGTCGCCACTGCGCACCTGCTGCCCGCAGTGATCCGAGAATCCCCCACTGTCGTGCGCGTCGTGGGCGGTGTGCTGTGGCTCGCCTGCATCACAACCGCCTGCTACGGGCATGCGACGTTCTTCCTGCTAGCCCAGCGGCATGCCGGGGAACTGCGGTCGGCTGCCGTGTCTGTGAGTTCCCTCGCGCCAGCCGGCCGCAGCCTCACAGCAGTCATGGGGGAACGGGCCGAGGTCACGGCGCGACTGGCGACGGCCAATGCGCAGTACTGCACGGGCACCTGCACAACGCTGGGAGCCCGTCGGATCACGCTTGCCGCCAAGCTGGATGCGCTGGACGCCGAAGTCGACGACATTCGGCGCGGGCAAGCAGCGGAGGACAGGACTGTGAACCGACACGACGCCATGGCGACCGATCCGGTCACGGGGCGACTCGCGGCGCTACTCGGCACGACCGTCGCGCGCGTCGATCTGCTGTCGGGTCTCATCTTCGCGGCGGTACTGGAAGGGGTCGCTTGCCTGCTGTGGGCGATCGCGCTGCAACCCTGGCCGGCGCTGGGGGCTGCCGCAGCCGTCCCCCCAGTCACGGCGAGTCACGAGGCGGACGGCAGTCATCCACCGGATAACGATCCCGTCATCCCATTACCGGTTCGGAAATCAGCCAATCCCGACGTGACTCGGCTCGTGCAGGAAGTCGCGGCCGGACGACTCCGTCCAACCGTTGCCGACATCCGCCGTCACCTTGGCTGCTCGCAAGCCCGCGCCACTGCCCTGCGCCGTCAACTCGCCTCGCTCACCCCGACGGCATAAGCCGGGCATTCGCCCAGCACAGTCCTTTCCTTCTTCTTTCCCAATTGACGTGCCCATCCGGCCCCGCCGGAGGCCGATGCTCGTCCCTATTCAGGAGAACCATATGACGGATCACGCCATACCCGCCTTACCCGCATTCTGCCGACCGCGCCTGCCCCTCGGCCGTCTGCTTGCCACACCCGCTGCGTTCAATGCCCTGCAGACAGCAGGCGTCTCGATCTTCGCGCTGGTGAACCGCCACGCCCGTGGCGACTGGGGCGATGTGTCCGACGAAGACCGCCAGCACAACGACCTGGCAGCCATCGCCGGTCAGCGCGTGCTGTCCAGCTACCCCCTGCCGGACGGACAGAAGGTCTGGATCATCACCGAATGGGACCGGTCGGCCACGACAGTCCTGCTGCCTGAGGACTATTGATCAGCGACGACGGACATGACGAATCCATTTCTTCCCTCCAAACTCCGCGCACCCACACGCGTCACACCGGGCTGTGTCTTCGTCTCATTGGAAGCGCTCAAAGCACTTAATGCCGTTCAAGTACCACTCACGCACCTTCTCATGCGCCACATGAAAGGCGACTGGGGCCAGGTCTCGGACGAGGACTGGCAACGCAACGAACGCGCACTCGATACCGGGCATTTCCTGCTCTCCAGCTACGTTCTGTCCAGCGGGCAGAAGGTGTGGCTGCACACCACCGGCGCGCGCTCGGCAACCTTCGCCCTTCTTCCAGCCGAGTCGTGGCTGCTGAAGTCATGCCCCGGAGACACACTACGCGCGCCTCAGTGACGGTCGGCGTCCGCCCTACGGCTGCCAAGCCGGAGCGCCAGCCTCTCAACCATCTCCACCAGCATGGCACGGTCGCTGGTGCTGACCCTCGATAGTAAGCGGGCGAGGTGGTGGGCCTGGTCGCTGGCGCGATTGCTGGCTTCCGTCAGCAAATCCGCCGTTTCGCACTGAAAGATGTCGGCCAGCTCGGCCAGGCGTCCGATCGTGGGCATGACGACGCCACGCTCCATGCGCGATACCGCCTCATTGCCAATCCCCAGCCGTTCCGCGACCTGCTCCTGCGTGAGCTCGGCGGCGGTGCGATGCCTGGCAATCGCCCGTCCCACCACGCCGGCAAGCTGGTCCATGTCTGTCTTGCGCATGCCCTCTCCCAATCCACCCAGATGGTTGGGCATCGCCTTTCTGATATGAAGTGCTTTTTAGGTTGAGTTTCAACCCATTAAGTCGTTAACATCATCAGTGGCTTGCAGGTGGAGAACCATCGGCTTCCTTGTCAACTTCGAAGAACAAAGAAAAACATAATGCATTCAAACACTTACACGGAAATTGAGCATCGCCGTCACGCGAGCTGCGTTGAGCGAAACCCGAAGGCGAAGAGTCTCGCGCTGAAGGCAGGCATCTTCAGTGCCGCACTACTCGTGTTGGGCGGCTGCGGCGGAGGTGGGGATGGCGGCAGCGCTGCTGCGGGTGGTGGCACTGCGCCCCAACCTACGCAAACCGCGAACCTGACCGGCAAGGCCATCGACGGCTACCTGGCCAATGCCAAGGTCTGCTTCGATGACGGTAAAGGTGGTTGTGATGCCTCTCTGCCCTCGACCACGACCGACGCGACTGGTGCATACACCCTGAATGCGCCGGCGGACGCCACTGGCCGTCAGATCAACGTCATCGTGACGCCAAATACCCGGGATCTTTCGAACCCCGACGTCCCATTCACCTCGACCTTCACGCTGTCAGCCATCGTGTCGGGCACCACCCAAAACGTCACGCCACTCACGACGATGGTTGTCACGCACGTGAAGGCCGGCCTCTCGCAAGACCAAGCGCTGCAAATCACCCAGAACTTCGTGGGCGCGGCAGTCGATCCGGCTGCCGACTACATTTCTGGCGGCGACACTGGCACGGCAGCAATTGCTGCCAGCATGGTCAGCCACCTGACGACGCTGGGTGGTCAAGGCCCGATCTCGTGGACGCAAGTCCAGGCCACGATGAAGGCCTACGCTGCCAAGGGTACGGTGACTGGGGTCCAACAGGCCGACGTCAGCGCACAACTCAACAACCCGGCTTACAGCGCTGAAGCTGACGCCACCGCCGTACTGAGCAGCCCCCTCTTCACCGTGAACGGCAACCTCATGCAGCAAATCCTCGAGTCCGGCGTCGTCACGCCGGCTCTGACTCCAGTGCGTGAGAACTTCACGCTGTCCGGTTCTACGCTCTCCATCACGCAGGAGGCACAAAGGAACGGCAGCTGGCTGCCGGCCACGCCGCTTGGCAGCTACGACGGCTGGTTCAGCGGTTCGTGGATTTCTCTCAACGGAGGTGCGGGAGCCTGTGAACTGAAGGCCGACGGTTCCTGGACCGGCTGGCTGACTGCTGGCCAAATGCATCCGTCCTATGCACTGTCGTCGATAGGTGCGACCCTGGTCGGCACTGACCCCATCACCAACGACGGCGTTCGTGTTTCGTATCGGACGATGGACGTCAGCGGTCAGCCGCTCTCGACTGGCCYGCAGATTGACTATCGTAATCCGGTTCGCCAGGCCATGACGGGTACGTTCGCACCGGGCACTACTGCCTACCTTGCCACGATCACGTACAACAACGATCGCGTGATGTTGATCAATCCGGGCTTCGGTCTGCCGTGGATCAACGGCCAAACGGTTGCTGTCTCCAACACCGTCAATGGTTCGCCGCAATACACCATGGGCGACCCTGCCCAGGCGTATTCGTCGATTCAACAGGTGGTGGGTACGCAAACCGACATCGGCGGCGGTTGCGTGTTGCTGAACATCAAGGCCGGTGGTGTGGCTGAAATCGACAAGAGCAACAAGGTGGGCTGCAACTACGCCAGCAATCCGCTCAACTTCCCGGTCGCGGGTAGCTGGTCGGTGCATCCTCGCAATCCGAATACGGTCACGATCACCTTCCCGAAGACGATCGGTGCGCCGATGGTTCCCATCAATGACCGAATCAAAAACATCATCAACGCCGACGGTTCGCTCGTGGTTGGGCTGATGGACAGCAAGCTGCTCATGGGTTATGCGCTGCCTGCTGGTTCGCGTGCGACGGTGGCGCAATTCCGTGCGGACGTGGTTGACGCCATGGCCGCATCGATGCGTGAAGCCGCAATTCGGATTGGCCAAAAGCAGAATCCGTAACTGAAGACGGCTTCTCCAGCGTGTTCCGGCTTCACGCTGGGGAGGACCTTCGGGTCCTCTTATCTTTCGGAATTACCCCTTTATTTGCCAAGGCACGCAGATTCCAACGTAGGCTGCATTCTTGCCGTTGTGTCCTGGCAGCTTCCCAACTGTACGAGCAGGATGCCAAAAGATTGAACGTCCATACCGGCGGACGGAACGCCTTGATATTGCCTTTTATGGTTCATGCTTCAACTACGACGTATTGAGCCGATATAGCAGTTCCGTGTGCGTGCAGCTTAGACCAGCTCATGTCCAGCCTTGAAGAGTGAACACAACAACAATCCTTTTTTGAAAGGGACCAAGAAGAATAAAGGCCACCACATCCTGCTCATGCCGCCGCACGTGGATCTTCAGATAGCCATCAGGCACCGGCAATCTGAAGACCCACTAATTTCCACAACCCACACTACCTGTTTCACAACCCTGTAGAGAGCGGTTCAAACCGCTCCCACGATGCTTTCTCAAGGAGCATTCTCATGCGCAAAACCATCATCGCCATCGCTCTCGCCCTGTCGTCCACCGCAGCATTCRCAGTCAACACCTGTGACACCATGCCGACCAAAAACCAGCGGGAGAACTGCTGGTCGAATTTGATCAGCAATTATCAAACCGAAGCCGACGAGTACACCTTCACTGTGCAGGAATCGAAAAAGGTTCCTGCCACCGTGAAACGAAACGTGGAAAAGAAACGTCAGGCCATCTCGAAGGAAGCCGAAGCTCAGTGCCGGAAGGACAGCCTAGGCTATCCGGAGAATGCGTGTTACATCGAGCAAATCCAGAAGTTCAAGGAATTCACTTACAAGGAGACTTCGAAGTATGGTGTCCAAGACATGCGACTGAACTGAAGCGGCAAGCTAGCTGTTTTCACTTTTTAAGGAAGAAATATCATGCGAAAGTTCCTTGCCACTATCGCCATCCTCTCACTTTCGACGCTCGCCTTTCAAGCGCAAGCCCAGTTCCGCGCCAGCGAGATCTGCAAAATGAAACGCAGCCAGTATGAGAGAGATCAGTGTCTTGAATACGGCCTCAGAGGCGGTATGCTGCGCGTGAAAGGCAACACCCAGCGACTCCTGGACTCCAGCCGCGTTCCTGAGTCGGAAAAGGAGAATATCTTGAAGTCCCACAAAAAGTGGACCAGCAAGTTCGACAGCAAGTGCTCGGATAAYGAGTGCTACTACGACATGGCTAGCAATCGTAACAACGAGATCGAGAAAATTATGGCTAAGTACAACATCGCGCCGATGTAAGTCCGTGCGGCATAAACGAGGAGAGTGGGCGTAACGCCCACTCTCTTCTACGTCGCTCATTTTTTTGGTTCATCGCCGATTTCGGGGGAAGCCTTGGCCGTCCCAGAACAACCCAACTCGGCCAGCCATGGTCCTGTGGTCGAATGTCCGCACCTCCTTGCGGTCGTCCGCAGTACCAACAGACGGCAAATGGCATCGCGGCGACAATCTATCCGTGACGTGGGGTGAGGATGTCAATGCGACCCTTCTTTGTGCTGATAGGTTAGTTCCTCTCACTCGGTGCCTTCCACTGAAGCAAGATATCCAAGGGTTCTCTCTCGCCCACCAGCTCTTTTGCGAGCGAAATGCGACCCAGCAGTCTATGCCGCTCATCGACGTCAAGGCGCTCAGCCGCTCGCGCCGCCTCGGTGAAATAAGCGTCAATCCGACGTGCTTCGTCCCAGCCTGCAATTGCTGCAAGTAGATCCTTTCGCGCATCCTGGCGACATTTCTCTTGCCGCGCGCGTTCCTCCGCTTCTCGCCGGCGTTGCTGCTCATCCTCCCACCGTCTGTGCTCTTCCTCGGCCCGAATTCTCGCCGCCTCCAGTTGTGCATTCAATTCGGGGCCCACTGTTTCAAGCTCTTGCACAATGCCCAGCACCAATGAAGAGAAATGCCCTGGCTTCTCCTCGGACCATCGCTTGACCCAACTGACCCGCCACGATGGGCAGTACGCCTGTAAGCAAAGGCGACCGGAAGCCAGGTCCTTTGTCGTCGTCCAATACCTAGGCTCTGGATACCTGCGGCGTTGCTCAGGAGTCAGGCTTCGAACCGGGACGTACTGGCTATTGCCGACGTAGAGCATTTCGACGACTTCGGTCATCTCGAAGAGCGTCAGACCGATGGGCACGTCACCGATATACACTACCGTTGGTCGCTCAGGCGCCCAGGCACTGTGCTGGTAGTGGTTCTTCCTGGGAGTCTCGCGCAGGTCAACCTCGGCTCGTCGCATCTGCCCGCCTGCCGGTGCAATCGTCACTCGGTGCCCACGCGAAGTCAGCGTTCGGAACAGCTTATCGGCCGCACCGATGGCAGCGTCCAGCCGTTCCTTCGACGATAGAACGTCGACCAATAATCGCTTGAACGGACGCAGGATGCCGGTTTCGCTATCACGAGTCTTCTCGAAGAACGGCTTGATGCCTACCAGTAGCGGGTGCGAGGGCTTCTCTGCCGTCGGCTGGTGAGACCGTCGCTGTATGCTCGGCGCCACCACCGGCACGCCATCGACGGTGGGGGAGGGACCCTTTGCTATCCTTTTAGACGCCCGCTCGTTGGTGCCGATGAAGTTCCCTGGGCTCCATTCAGTAATATCACCTGCTCTAACATCCGGCAATGCGGGGCGTGCAGGCGCCTTTCCGAACTCAAGTTGCGCCCAGTACCCCCGAGGTGGTCGAGGCACACGCAGTTCAGTACACACCCGGGCCATGTAACTCGACGACACCCCCAGCCGCTCGGCAACCCGAAGCATGGGCTCCTGCCAGACGAGCTCGTATAGCTGCTCACGGGACAGTGGAGCCACCTGCGCACTGGCCACCTCTCCGCCCATCGTCTCACGCGCCTCCTCTGTCACAACAGTCCTCCTTGGTAGGTTTGCGCATCCCAGTGCAAGACGGTCACAATCTTGGAAACATGCTCTGAGTCCGGCGGGCGATCACCGGCGCGCGACAGTCTCTGTCGTTCGCATCCTACTGGTAGATATTGACGACAAACTGGAAGGTGACGTCGCCCGCTTCCATTAGTTGGCGGGCCTCTCGACTGCGCTCGGCTCCTCGGGGACGAGGGTGCCAGAAGGCGAGACAGCCTTGGCCAAGTAGACCGAGGCGTGCTCCAGCTACGTCAGGCGGAATTCGACCCTGAGCTGTCATTCGAAGGCCACAAGCAGGCTGACTGAAAGCTGTCCTTGGCTATCGTGCAAAGTCCGCGTGAGTACCACAAGCAAGGGAAGCGCATTGAACTCGTATCACTGGCAACGAAACCGTATTTCAGATGGCCGTTTCTAGCGAGCTACAGAAGCACCACCAAGCGCGTCCTACAGTTCGCGAGCCCTCCCTCCAGAAGTTCCGCTCGGCATGTCAAATATGAGTCGCGAGCGTAGCACCGCGTCGGAGCCGGTGACAGGAACGCTCGTACCGGGTGAACTGCGTCAGGCAGGAATCTCATTCACCATCGGCCCTTCGGCCCCGATGGCCGAGAACCTATAGAACTTCGCTGCGGCGCCCATGTGCCTGAACTTCTGGCGCGCCAACTGCAGCAGCTTCGCGTCGCATGTGGAGATAACGAACTGTCGCTCACCTTCCGACGAGCCCTGAAGCCCCGATATCAGGTCCAGCAGCGCGTACGTGTTCAGGTCATCGAAGTGTGTCACAGGGTCGTCCATCATGATGGACGAGAACCCAGACCAGGTCTGAGAACTGCAGGCGGTCAAGAACAGTCCAAGGACGAGCGTCTGCACCTGCGATTGACTGAAGTAGTCGGTAGGCCGCAACTCCTGGCCCTTTCGGTGAACTCGGATGCCGATGGCTGAGTCCTTGCTCGACACTTCAATTTCGCCGAACCCGTAGACGGGTCGCAGCCGCTGCTGAATCACCGCAGTCCTAGGTCCGTACTCGGTGATGAAGTGCTCGGTCGCGACCGCCTGCTGGCGGTCTAGTAGCTTCGTGACGTCCTCGAAGTACGCCACCCAAGGCTCGACCTTCTGAGCGAGCTCGTCAGCCTGCTCCACCAGCTTTTCACTGGCCAGAATTCGGTCGCGCATGTTTTGGAAGGCGGCGGAGGTCGCTGCCGTATCCACGGCCACTTCGAGTTCGGCGACGCGGTCACGCAAGCCGAGCGCTGTCACTTCGCGTGCGGTCGCCGCCTGAATTCTCTGATGCAATTCTTCATCAGGAACATCGCTGTCAAGCCCCGCGGCTGTTAGCGCGGCAACCACGGACTGCACGTTGGTCTGGTGGGTGTTCCATATCTGACCTGCCTGCTGGTGGCTGCTTCGCGCCGCAGTAAGGTTTGCCTTCGCCCCTGCGTTAACTGCCTTCTGGGTGTCCAGCGCGGTGCTTGCAGTTTGAACGGATAAACTTGCCTGGACTAGCCGCGCCTCCGCGTCTCGCAGCGCCTCGGTCAAAGCCTGCAGGCCAGCCGGGAGATTGACCGTCCCACGATTCGCCTCGGCAAGAAGCTCGTCCAGCCGGCGCTTCGCCGCTTCTAGCGCGGTCGTCGAGGCCTGGCGTTCGCGCTCCAATGTTTGGTAGCCATCTTGAGCGGAGGCAAGTGCAGCGTCTGCCGCAGCCAGCAGTTGCCGCGCACTGTTGACGGCGCTCACAGCAAGCATCTCCGCCTCACGCACCTGTGTGCTCATCTGCGCAAGCTGTTGAGCCGTATCGTTCGATAGAGACAGTCCAACCGAACTCAGCGCCGTTTCGTAGGTCGTCCGCTGCCGCTCGAGTTGCTCATGCTCGGTTTTGGCTTGCCCCAGCTGTTGGTCTTCCTGGCTTAGATCGTCGGACAGGGCTTGTCGCGCAGCGACCTGTGTCTGCAGCTTTGCCCGCTCAGTAGCCAGCTTCTCACTAAGTCGAACGATGAGGTCACCTTGTTCCATCCGCCGGTCGATTGCAGCCAGTAGCGCGTGTTGGCTCCCATGGTCGTGACCGCATAGCAAGCAAGTCGCGCCATCCACGTGCGTGCGGAGCTCGGCAATCAGCTCTTTCAGAGTGGTGTCGTTGCTCCTGGCTGAATTGAGTTCGCGCTCCACTCGAGCGACAAGAAGTTCCTGCGCCAACACTGCCTGCTGCGCCTCGCCCAGCCGCGCGCGCTTCGTCTCGGATGAGCCCTGCAACTTTGCCTCAAGGGCCTGCGCGGCTATCAATCTGGGCTCTGCCTGAACCCATAGGTCAGCCTGTTTTTCGACCCACTGGACGCGAGACATTGAGTCTCTCGCGGTCTTCGAGGCGGCATCAAGGCGCTGAAGCGTCGCTGCCGTATCCTGCCGGGCACTCAGCGCTTTGGACTGGACGTCCCTCTGCTGGTTGAGGGTCTGCGTGAGCGTAGATAGACCTTCGGTGAGCGCCTGACTCTGTACAGTCAGTTGCGCATATTCCGGCTGAACCGAGGCAGCCCAAACTAGCCAATCCCGTTGGTACCGCGCTACCTGTTCCTGCGTCTTGAACTGAGCAAGTTCGCTCGTAAGCGTACCGAGGCGCTCCGACGCCGTATTGGCACTGACCTCAGCCTGTTCGACCAGGGCCTTACGCTCCTCGACTTGCGTGCGCATTGGTTCGAGCTGCCCACGCAGCATCTTCAAGTTCGCGACGTGCTCAAGGGCCTTGGACACCGTCGCCCGCCAGCTCACCGCTTCAGCCGCAGACGATTCCAGCATCGCACGAAGAGCTCTCGTATCGTGAGGGCTGATGCCTGACATGTTGAACCCTGAGGCCGAGATCGCTTGCTCCAACTCGGTGAACCGAGCATCGAGCGCCTCCGGCGACGTGTCCACGGAGGCAAGGCCTTCAAGCCGCTTCAAGTCCTCCCTTTCGGCGTCGATGGAGCTACGAGCGCCTTGGGCTTGCTTGCGCGCTTCAGCGAGCTTCTGGCGCGCTAGCTTCAGTACCTCCTCGGCCTTCTTCAAGCCGCTTACATAGTCTTCGAATGCGAGCATTCGGGACACGATGTCCGCGGGCAGTTCGCAATTTTCCGCAACGCCTCGGGTGAGCTCTTGGCTGTCCTGGCTGAACAAGTGAGTGGCTCGGAACAGAGCCACCATGTTGTCCACGCGGTCGGCTGCGGCCGAGGCCCCACCAGTCAGAAGGCTCAATACATCCTTCCTCGAGGTGACCTTTCCATCCACCTGCGCGTTGTTGTGTTCCGCCAAGTTGCGGGTGATGACGTGCTGCTTGCCATCACGCTCGAGCGTGAGGGTCACGACGGTCGACTCGCCATCACTGTCCAGATGCTTCGCAGCCCTAGCCAAGCCTCCGCTAGCCTTAGCAAGCCGGCCGACTCCGCCAGTAACGGCAAAGTCAATGGCGTCGAAGAACGATGTCTTGCCAAATCCGTTGGGACCGTAGAGGACGGTGACAGATGAGCCGAGCGCGAACTCCTTCTTCGTTCGATAGGCCCGGAAGTTCTGGATGGAAATTGACTTGAGGGTGGCCTGCACTCGCTCTTCGGCCGTGGGCTCCGAGGATGCCTCTGCGGACACCCCTGCAACCTTGTCAGGCGCGCCGTACGTGCCTTCAAGACAGGCACTAAGAATCACGCTCGCGCTGCTCTTTGCGGGCACGACTAAGGCCTTGGCCAGTTCCGCCTTCATGTTGCGCTGTCGAAGCAACGTCTGGGCAGAAGGAGGTCGCGTTTGTACCCCAGGCGTAATTGGCGCCAGCGGGAGGAAGGGCAACCTCGCTAGGCTGCCGGCCAGGTCGTGGTCAAGCTGAACGACATACTTTCTGCAAAAGTACACATCGACTTCGACGCGCGAGCAGAAGGACTCGTGAACGGTGATTCCCGCCGGAAGGCAGAAGACGAACGACACATCCTTCGTCGACCACTCTGAGGTTCGCTTGAGGTAGTGCTTCTTGAACGCCTCGTACAGCGGCTCGTAGTCGGCCTCATCACCAACCGCAAATGCTGTGACCGCATGGCTGCGTAGCATCAAGAGCAGCGGTAAGCAATCTTCGCGGAGGACTTCCTCTGTGAAGGTCGTTCCGGGCACGAGCTGCGACAGCGTGTCGCGGAGCTCTGAAGGAAGGCCGAGGGCCTCAGGAGATTGCAGCATCGATTGCCTCTCTCAGTGCCTCTTCGTTGACGGCATCTTGGTATGCCTTGAGAAAGTCTTGGTAGCCGATCCGAATGACTGCGCTGGTAGGGTCTGTGAAGTTGAGTTCCTCGGTCGGCTCAGCGGCTTGGTCGAACAGAGTCCGCATCCGTGGGTTCCACGACGTGTTGTCTTCGTCGCGACTGACCAAGAGCAGTTGACCTCGATGGTCTGGCAGCTGGTTGAGCACGTGCTTATCGCACTCCTCGTGGCTCCGGCCTATCACGGCGATTACCTCAACGCTCACGTCCCCCTTCATGATGGTCGCCTGCGCCCCGTTCCCATGGAACGTCGCCGGATACTGCGCCGCTTCGAGGATTGAGAAGGTGTGCAGGACATGCTTCACCGCATGAGACTGGGTGCTCCTCCATTTGTCCGGAGCACTTTCTGTCCCTGGAGTTGCAACCAAGACCGTCTTGCTTAGCGCATCTGGTGGCAGCCAGCGAAGGGCGTTCACCGACCTTTGATGCGCCGCGCCAGCAGCGCCGGCCAGCGGTAAACCGGGGTATTTGGCCTCCAACGACTTTTCGGAGTCGTCGAGTTCGTCGTTAATCCACTTCACGACTGCAGGAACAAGCCCAGCCGGAGTCCGCGGGTCCTTGGTTCCTGGAAATGGGTGCACGGTGGCGTCGGCGAGCGCAAATCGCTTGCCGGCCGCGCCCGGTGGCAGGCCTGAAGGGTTCAGTTGACGGAACGAGTGGATGCAGGCGCCGCGTTCTCGGAACACCGCATCCTTGAAGTTCTCCAGAGGGTTACCAGGTCGCTGGAACTCGCCACCGGCGCAGTACGTGGGCATACTCTCCGGCTTCATGAACCTATCGGTCGCGAAGATGACCGCCGTCTGGCCGTATTGCTTTGCCATCCCCGGAGCCGCATTTCCAGCCACGTTCGCCATGACTAAACAGGTGCCCTCACGAAGGACCCCGGGGAACTGCACCGGATTGAAGAACGGCTGAATCTGACTCATAAAGGACGCATGCGACGGTCCCGGATTGCATTGCGCAACAAACAGCCATGTGAGCGGCAACTGTGCTTCCTTTGCGGCTGCGGTCTGCTCGATGTCCTGCAGAAGCCACTCCCAAACGCGGCGTTGGTCTCGGACTCCAATCCAGTCATAGCAAATGAGGGTCGCAAACTGATATGGCGCGTGGGTGTCAACATACTTACCCTTGAACAAGAAGACGGATTGCCCCTTGAACATGGACTGATGGTTCACCTGAAGCTCGACTCCCGCAGGCTCAATCTTGGTCTGAATCCAGCATCGGACTTCACCAGACTCAAGCTTGGCCCATGTCACGCAGCAGTTGACCCATTGGTCCTCCCGGACGCGGTCCAACGAACTCCCTACTTCGTCGTAGGTCGTGCCCGGCCGCTGAACTAGTTCGCCGAATTGCGTCCTTGTCAGGCCTTCGAGCCCTCCAATGACGACGGTGCCTGTCGGCCAACTGCCATCAGCCATCGCGGCCGTAATGCGGTCGAAGCCGGCCAGGCCAGGCAGCGTGCATTCGGGAAAGATAGTGAAGTGAGTCCTCTCAGCGCCGTGCGCGCATTTGAGGGCCACGGCGAGCGTGGCGTCGATGCCCGCTAGCGCGGCATCCCTCAGTTCGGGCAGGAGCGGGAACGGTTCCAAATGGACGAAGTCCACATATGGCTGCGCAATGACCATTCCGACTTCTCCGCGCGGCAATCGCACGCCAAGTTGACCGATGTCAATCTCAATGACCCGAACCAATCGTCTCTCCTTGCCATCTTTTTCGGCGGATTCCGGCATGTACGGTAGCATATTGCCCAAAGATGGACATCAACGAACTTCCGCTTTTCGCCGCTCTCTGCCCTCCCAGAGGCAGTGGACCGCCCTGGCAAAGCCCGACGTCAATGCCTTTCTGATTCGACACGGACAGTTCTTACCAGCCGGCAGTGATGGCGCAAGTGGGGCGTGGAGTTTTAGCCTTTATGCACCACCAGTTGACGCCCTCCCCACTGCCATCGTCAATGCCCGCGATCTGGCTGTCGGCTTGACATGGAGGGATTGATCCTTCTCGTGAGCAAAGTAACCGACCAGGTAGTCCGTCAATCGTGTCACTTGGCGCTCGTTATGTCCCGCGAGAGGGTCCAACACCCACCGCCCCTGCCGTTTCAATGGCAAACGGTAATCCGGCTTATGGCAATTGAACACAAAGCCCCGTCCGTCGGTGGCCCTTGACCACCGTCGAGTGAGAGCGGCAATCACAGCATCCGTCGTGAAGTTCTTTGGCCGGTTGGCGTCGACGAAGAAGCAGCAGTGGAAGTGATTGGCACCGTTCGTCCCGCGCTCCATCTTGGTGATGTAGCCGCGCATGTATTGCAAGATCTGCCTGTCCGCATCGCGGTAGACATTGGCGAAAAACCGTGCGCGATCCTGCATCGCGACACGGGTATCAATTCGCGCACGTGACTCTGGGTTGTCTGATGGCCAGTCAGCGCGGGCGGGTACATATGCCCACTGACCGGAATCAGCCACGCCCCATTGACCGTATGGCATGGCGTCAGCGAGTGCAAAGACCTTCTCCTGATACTGGAAATCCTGCCGGATCGGCTCCAGTCGATCCCCTCCCCTGAGCAACTTCGGTACGTATTCGCCAATGGATTCAGCCTGGCTGCATTCCGTGTCGCTCTTCCACTTCCGCATTTGCGCCCATGTGTTCTGCTGCCGCGCCTGGGTACGAAGCGCTTGCACGAAGTCGTTGAACACCTCCGCCTCTAGCTTCGATACGGCCGACATATGCGCACTGGGGTTGCGGAATGCGCAATGGCGCAGCCAAGGCTGCTGCTGGAAACATGTACGAAAGAGATCCAAGAGCGGACTGTAGGCATACCCCGGCATCACTACGCCCATCAAATCCCGCATCGCATGGAAATAATAGTCCAGTGAATATGAATCATGAACAATGACCATGTTGGGCGAAGCGTACCTGATCGCACCTGTGTGATGGATTTCAAATGGCAATCGCTCCGTTGCCAGAGCTACCCGCAGAAAAGATAAAAATTCGTTGATAACGAGGCCATATTCACCAACCTCCCAAAATCGTGGATAAATGCTGGCTGCTGTTGCCCTCTGATTATCCTGAATGAAATAGTCTGCTTGCATGTTTCACCTGTGATTGTTTCTCTCAGGTGATTCATCATTGCTGTAAAAAACAGCGCCCCAGCTGAACATTATCTAGCAACGATGAATGATAATTGTCAATGGAAGACACTTTCCCTCAGCGCAGTCCCTAGCCAAGGGATAGGGACGCCTTAGTCAGACACTTCAGGATCACCATTCAATCATCTAGATAATGGTTATCTCATCCCTTCTAAATCATGCATATCTTAAATTAGAAGGGCAGTAAGGCAATACCTGCACAGCAAACTGATTTACGTACTGAAACACCGTGTATACCGAGAGGTTCCCCAAGGATATTCACAATTTTTCGAACTCGCCTGAATACCGAGTTATCCGGATGAATGGGCGGCCGGAAATTCACCTGGCGGCAACCGCAAGCGCGACTCGTCCCCTGGCTCCCCTGAGCTTCGTCTTCCAGTGGTTCCGCCATGGCGACGGTCCCGGGGTATCGATCCCGGATTTCGTCGTCGCCGAATGGCGCGACGGAGAAGGCCCCGGCCGGGGCGGCATTGCCCCGATGATCTGCCGCCTCATATCGGCATCCACAGCCCCGTTACTGAACCTGTAAGCCAGATCACACCTGTGG
Organism: Cupriavidus sp. 05N39; assembly: GCF_056397325.1. Taxonomy (NCBI): domain Bacteria; kingdom Pseudomonadati; phylum Pseudomonadota; class Betaproteobacteria; order Burkholderiales; family Burkholderiaceae; genus Cupriavidus; species Cupriavidus sp. 05N39. Next base: position 544 of record NZ_JBFTNE010000086.1, on the reverse strand, counting down.
AATTCAGTACCGTATTTGTTGTCGCTTTCCATAAAGGGCTGTAAAGACATCGTATCCATTCCATTCTGACCGCTTGAAAACATCTAGAGATCATCATGTTTTCGTCTTGATTGACACTTTAATGACTCTTTGATCCTTCTTGAGTTATTCCTGCATAAGTCCGGTATGATCCCTTATCAAGCAAGCCATTTAATAGATTATGACTATCGAAACGCGTGGGGCATTAGGGCTGATTACGGTACACTGGGGAGGGGAGCCTTCCCCGCGAGAGAGACGGTGGCTTTGGGCGTGGCTGAAGTATTTTTTCCCTGGCCGTCCTGTCCTGCTGATGAGGCCGGGTGCGTCGCCAGTTGAATCCATCGTCCATGCCAAATCACTGATTTTGGATGGCGATAGCGATATTGAGCTTGAACAATTGCTGAGGCAGCAAGCCGCGGCTATCCAGACGTTGCATGCCGGAAGATTTTTTAATCAAACGGAGGATTTTGATTGGGTAGGCACCGATAATCGGCAACTCTGCTGGCTGATTGACTACATCCACAAT
>NZ_JBFTNE010000085.1:0-30503 GCF_056397325.1 Cupriavidus sp. 05N39 | reverse complement strand
ATCAGGGGCGATGGTGTTACGGCAAAACGCCCATGCGCACCTTCCTCGACTCGCTGGAACTCGCCAAGGAGAAACTGATCCCGCATTGAGTCGCGCTTCTCGATTCAACAGCCCGACTATCTGTCAGATCGAGTCCCAGCTAATACACAGTAGCCGTGTTCTGCGTTTGGCAAGCGTGGTTACTGTAGCCAGCTGCTTTCAGTAGCCGTGTTTCGCTTCTTAGCATATGGCACATGCCGCGACGAACAAGGATGTTCGGTGACGCGGCGGTGAAACTCACTGTGAGGCCATATGCAAAGCGCACCCGTCGCCAATGCCACCCCTGCTGGTGGCCCCCTCTGGAGACTCCCTACCGTTACGGATAAAACCGGGCTCTCTCGCTCGGAGATCTATCGCCGTATCGCCCGCCAGGAGTTCCCGGCTGGCGTCCGCCTGGGCGCACGCTCTCGTGCATGGCGGGCGTCCGAAGTAGAAGCTTGGATTGCGGCTCTGCCGGCGGCGGTATGACCATGGGTCTCCCCAACAGTTCCAGCTCCCCGGTACCGCAGCGCATTGATGAGAATGGCACGCAGGCCAACGCGCTCGCCCTGGTCCACCTGCGCGGCGGCGAGCCCGTTACCGATTCCCTATCGATTGCCCGTGAGTTCGGGCGCCGCCATGACAACGTGCTCCAGACGCTCGGTACGCTGATTGAGGATGGCTCGATAGGTTTCCTTGATTTCAAGGAGACCTCCTACACCGATAAGTGGAACCGCGAGCAGCGCCGCCTTGAGCTGACCGAGCGCGGCGCTCTTATTGCCATGCCGTTCATCGGTGGCCGCAACTCGCGTTCTGGCCAGGTGCGGTTAGTCGATGCATTCCTGGCACTACGCCAGCAACTGAGCGAACCTAAGTCGCTCGGCTGGAGCGCAGCGCGTGGCGAGGTTGCCGCCAACTATGCTGTTGTCTCCCAAATGCTTGCCATGCGCCGGGAAGCGGATGGCAAGGGCACGAAGCCCCACCACTACGCGAACGAGGCTCGGCTGATCAACAGTGCTTTCAGTGGCAAACCCGATCCGATAGACCGCGCCGCGCTAAGCGCGGCCGAAAGGCTGGCCTCTTGGCGGGCGGTGGACATGAAACCGCCGAAATGATCGCAGCCGCAGCCAAACGGGCGTGCGATTGGGTGGCGGGGGCTGCGGCCGCTTCTGGTGAGGTTGAGGCGGACCATGGCGACGCGTAACGGAAATAACGGAAAACCTGATGAGGCCCAGCGTTCGATTGCTACGCTGCGCCCTTGGGAATTGGACCGCTATGGAAATGTTCGCCTGCGCCACGTGAGCGCCTACCTGGTCAATGCGCCGCGCCTGGTGAAGGCGCCGGCAGGCCGTCCGGTGCTCTCCAAGGGCATTGATGGCGGTAGACGCGCTGAAGGCGAGCGCGCCCGCCTGCTCGCCGGCCTGCGCCGGGGGGCGCTCGATAGTCTCGCCGCACTTCGGGGGCATAGCATCCAGGACGTACCACGCCGCGTGTTTGAACTGCGGGCGCAGGGTCACAAAATCACCATGCGCCTGGAGTGGCGCGCTACAACGGATGGCAAGCGCCACAAAGTGGCTGTCTACACGCTGGAGGGCGAGGCATGATGTGTTTCCGCCTGCGCCTGGTGGTCATGTCTGCCGCCCTGACTCTGGCCCGCTGCGGCCCTGAGCCCCTTGCCCTGGTACTGGCCTCGCAGGCCTCGCCAGCGTGGGCTTTCGCAACGGTCGCCAGCTCGCGCTATACTGTGCCTGCCGTTGCAACCACAGCGGCCCGGGGTGAGAGCCGGAACACAAAGGCGGACGACCGCCGCCAGGCGGCTTTTTTTCGTCCGTCACGCCTACGTGCGCCTTCTATGGGCGGGCCTGGGCGGGGGAGCCTTCGGGCTCGCCGGTTCCTTTGTGCCGGTCTCTCAACCCTGCCTTGCGCCCGCCCACCCCGTTTGAGAGCGGGGAGCGGGATTGATACCGCTCACAAAGGAGGCCGTGCCATGGCCATGTCTTCGCTCGCCCATACCGAGCAATCACCCCTTCCCGAAATCCTCGCTATCGTCCGCACCGCGTTGCGTGATGCCGTTGCCGCGCCCACTGACCGCGAATCACTCGATGTAGCCGGCGCCGCGCTGGTGGCTGTTGCTGACCGCGTGCGTGCCCTGCAAGCGGAGGTGCGTCATGCGTAAAAGCACCGCCTCCGATCCTTTCGCCGTCACCATGCGCCAATTCAAGGCGTTGGCCGATTTCATGCTTGATCCTGACGGCGATGCATTCGACACGCTGCCCGCGCTCTGCAAGGCGGAACTGTCGCTGACGTTCAACCGGCTCAGCGCCGAACTTGCGCACCTGGCAATGCAAGGGGAGGTGCGCCATGTGTAAGCAATGCGAGTCGAATGCCGGTGCTCTCTTTACCGCCGCACAAATTGGCATCGCCACCCACGAAAATGCAGCTACAGGGCTGTCCGGTGCGGCTGCAATCTACGAGGCAATCATTCGTCTGACCACCGCCGCTGATGCGCCGGACAACTTTGACGTTATCGAGGGCCTTGCACGCGTGGGCGCACAGCTTACCAATACCTCGCTCTTCGCAGTGGATGGATGGCGTGAGAAGTTGGATTCGAGCGTGCACGGTCTGGAACGGGCGGAGGCGAGCCATGGCTGAGTCTCCGAAAACACATAGCGGCGCCGCAACGGATTGCCCGCCCAACGTGCTGAGCCATCCGGCTTTTAATCGCCCCGCCGTCGCCAACACGTGCCGCCGTGGCCGGCCTGGTGGCACGGCTAGCCTCGCGGCGAAGCGCCGGGAAAAGGCGGCCGCAACGGAAGCTGCCATTGCTGGCGACTGGCAACGGAATGCATCGCCCCTGGAGGAAGCGCTGATGTTGAGGGGCGGCCTCCTCGTGATCGCAACAGGCTTAGACAAACTGATTCGTATGCTTGAGTCGGGGAGGTGCGCCAAATGAGCAGCACCACCGAACGCAAACCACTCGCGCCATCTTCTGTCGCATCGGCCAAGGATAAGGTGTCACGTGCTATCAGCGCCTTGCACGGGATACGCTGGGCCGCCGCTGGCGCCCATTCTGACGGCGATATAGATGCCTTCTTTTGCCTGATCGATGCCGTGCTGCCGCAGCTCGGCGTAGAACTGGAAGCCGCACATAGCGCATTGGGCGGCACGCCTATTGGCTACTTCGCGCCCGCGAACGGGGAGGGCGGCCATGCGCGCCACGTCTGAACAAAAAACGGGTACTCGCCACGCGGACGGGGCGCGTGCCTGCGTAGTTGTGAGCCTTGCTGCCGTACGTGGTCGCAAGGCCGCCAATTCGGCCGCAGAGACCAGCGCTGCAGCTTCGGCATTTGAGCAGCCTGAGCATTCAATCCTGATCCGCCGCACTGCGGACGGCCGCTATGCCTGGTCATTGCGTGGCCTGCCGGCCGGATCTCGTCGCATCGCCGCGCAGGCTCTGTCAAAGGTCCTGGCTGCGGTTATGGAGGACTGAGCATGAGAATGGCTTTTCGAGATAGGGCGGCTACTGTGCGGCTCTGGCGCGATGGGCGGTTTCGTGCGCGACAGCGCGCACCGCTCACGATGGATGAGACCGCGCGAGCCGCGCAGCTCGATGCGCTCAAATTTGCCCTGGAGAACGCTGGCGACGGCCTGCTGGAGCTGATGGAATTGAGTCGCGCTCTTGCCGATTTGGCGAAGGCAGACACGCCGCGTAGGCGTATTGCAGAGGTGGGAGAGGGCTTAGCGGCGCGGCATATGGACGATGTTTGCCGCTGCCTGAATGAGCAATTCAAGATACTTCCCTTTTCGGAGGACGTATGAGCGCAATGAACCGTACCAAGACTGCCGTGATTCCTGCCATTGCGCACGCGGCGGCACGTGACGCCCTTGTTTGCCTCCAGTATCAGTGGGCCGTCGACCTGGGCATTGAGACTGCGGATGGCTGCTTGCAGCAGCTTGGCCAGATCCCGTTGCACGTTTTCGTGCCGGGTTGCGCAATGAGCTTTCGAGCGTCATTGCAGCGAGCGGCGGCGGAGGCGGGGCAAGCGGTACCGGCAGCCGAGCTAGCGGCGGCCGGCGACGCTTTCGTATCGGGGCTGCTGGGTCGGTTGCAGCAGTACTTGCTCGCCGGGTTCGGTGGTCGGGTGAACTCCGCCACGGGCGCAGCTACGCACCCGCACTAGGAACAAAACACCATGAATGAACGCTACATGCTGGCTCGCTGCGGGGCCGGCGGGGCGAACTCGCCCCTACGAATTGACGAATGGGTGAATCCGCAGGGAGGGGGCGAAGCCTGATGCAATACGAACACACGCCAGAGAAGATCCGCGCCGCCCTGACCCACATCCCGGCCGATGATCGGGAGCGGTGGCTGCGCATTTGCATGGCCGTAAAAAACTATTTCGGTGACGATGGCTGGCCTCTCTTCAACGAGTGGAGCGAATCCGCGGCGAACTACGATGCTGCCGCCGCTAAGGCTACCTGGAAGAGCTGCAAGGCTTCGGGCGCCGTGGGCATTGGCACGTTACTGCGCGAAGCCATGGCGGGGGGCTTCGATCCTAAGCGCTTTGGCCCGGCGCCGGCCTTGTCGAAAGAAGAGACGGCGCGCCGCGATGCCGAACGCAAGCAGCGTGAGATGAGTGACAAGGCAAAGCAGGAGGCCGGGCAGCGCGAGGCCGCTGCCAAGGCTGCTGAGCTGTGGGAGGCGGCGGCCGAGTCGGGCAGCTCGCCCTATCTCAAGCGCAAGGGCGTAGAGGCCCACGGCGTGCGCTTTGGCAAAGGATGCATCCTCGTGCCGGCGCGTGACGCTGCTGGCCAACTGTGGAATCTGCAGCGGATCTACGGCAAACCGCTGAGCGGYGGGAATGACAAGATCTTTTTGAAGGGTGGCCGCGTGTCAGGCTGCTATCACGTGATTGGCACGCCGGATGCGACTGGATGGCTGCTGGTGGCCGAGGGATATGCCACGGCCGCGACGTTGCACCAGGTGTGCGGCTTGCCKGTGGTGGTGGCCTTTAATGCGTCGAACCTGCGGCACGTGGCAGAAACCATGCGGCGGCTCTTCCCGGATGTGCAACTGCTTATCTGCGCCGATGATGACCGGGCCACCGAAGCGGAGACGGGCAAGAATCCGGGGCTGCTGGCGGCCAAGGACGCCGGGCGGCGGGCACGTGGTCAGATGGTGGCGCCGGCTGGCTTGCCAGACGATGGCAGCGACTTTAACGACTTGGCTCGGGTTTCTGGAACTGAGCAGGTGCGCCAGCAGCTTGAGGCAGCTATGCGGCCGGAGCTTTCGGCAGTGCCTGCAGCGGAGAACATCGATAGAGCTGCGGCAAGCCAGCAGGCAGCCGCTACGCGTGACGTAAAGGTGCGGGGCGGGGGTGAGGTGGCCACCACCAAGACGAAAGCGCCTAAGGCCGCTAAATCGGCCCGGTCGCCAGGCCGCCCATGGTTCGATGTGGACGGCAAAGGGGTTTGGTATCACGGGTTTAGCGACCAGGGCGACCCGTTGCCGCCGTACTGGGTCTGTTCGCGTCTCGATGTCGAGGCCAAGACCCGCGACGAACACAATGGGGAGTGGGGTTTTCTCCTGGTGGCCAACGATGCAGACGGCCACCCGAAGCAATGGGCGATGCCGGCGCGTATGTTGGCCGGGGATGGTACGGAATATCGGGCCACGCTGCTTTCCATGGGCGTCAATATTGCACCTGGTTCGAAGGCAAAGAACCTGCTGACAACGTACATCCAGACGGCCGCTACGGAAACACGCGCGCGCTGTACGGATCGCATTGGCTGGCATGGGAGCGCGTTTGTGTTGCCGGATCGCACGATAGGGGAGGCAGAGGGCGAGCGCGTGCTGTTCCAGTCGGCTGCGGGCGTTGTATCGCAGTTCAAGCAACGTGGCACGCTCGATGAGTGGAAAACGCAGGTTGCGGCTGCGTGCGTCGGTAACACGCGGTTGACCTTCTGTGCCTCTGCGGCGTTCGCGGCGCCGCTCCTGCATCATGCGGGCTTGCAGTCGGGCGGCTTTCACCTGGTAGGGGATAGCTCCAGCGGCAAGACAACGGGCCTACGTGTCGCGGCCTCAGTGTTTGGCGGGCGTGACTATGCGCGAAGCTGGCGGGCAACTGACAACGCCTTAGAACTGACCGCTGYGCAGCACTCGGATGCGCTGCTGATCCTGGATGAGATTGGCCAGGTCGATCCAAAAATCATCGGGGATACGGTCTACATGCTGGCCAATGAGGCCGGCAAGGGTCGCGCCACTCGCACTGCCACGGCGCGGCCGGCGCTCACGTGGCGGCTGCTGTTCTTGTCGGATGGCGAAATCAAGCTATCCGATCATATGGCCGAGGCCGGCAAGGTGGCGAAGTCGGGGCAAGAGATCCGCCTAGCCAACATCCCGRCTGATGCAGGTAAGGGCCTCGGCGTGTTTGAAGACCTTTGCGGGTTCGTCTCGGGCAAGGCCTTGTCCGATCATCTGCAGGAGGCCACGCGAAGCTACTACGGCACGGCGGGCATGGGGTTCATTGAATGGGCGGTGGCCAACCAAGCGGAGCTTGCGGAGATCTTGCGGGAGGGGGTTAGCGCCCTGGTGAGTGATTGGGTGGCGGGCAGCGCCCATGGCCAGGTGTTTCGCGTGGCATCGCGGTTTGCACTGGTGGGGGTGGCCGGCGAACTGTCCACCAGTGCAGGTCTAACCGGCTGGCCGGCGGGCTGGGCCACATCGGCGGCGAAGGCTTGCTTTGATGCGTGGCTGACCGAACGCGGAGGCGCCGGTAGCGGCGAGCATAAGTCAATGGTTCGGCAGGTACGCGGTTTCCTGGAGCTGCATGGGGACGCGCGCTTTACCTGGGTGAATCGTGCGGCCGATGACCACAAGCCAAACACGATGAATCGCGCGGGATATAAGCGCTTGGTAACGGGCAGCGGTACACCAATCAACACGAATAGTGACTACCTGCGGGAGTTTGGCGACAAGATGAGCCCGGAGGCGGCGGAGACCGCAGCGTGCGAGTACTTCATCCAGCCGGAGGTGTGGCGCAGGGAGGTATGCAAGGGCTATGACCCAAAGGCAGTGGCCGCGCTGTTGATGGCGATGGACGTGCTGCAGCACGAAGAAAAGAGCGGCCGGCCGGACAAGCTGATGCGCATACCCGGTGTCGGCCGAACGCGTGTGTATTGCATCTCGGCCGGGCTCTTCGAACTGGACGTATGAAAGCTGTTCGAACCCGGGGGGGCTACGGAGAGATGCATGTCCGCGTATGGTAGCTGCTACGGTCTAAGTGCCCTTGATAGTCCGAATGTACTCGGCGAGGGGCAACTTATTAGTGGCGCTGGTCCTGAGCTTGCCCAATGACTCCGTGTCATACGCCAAAGCAAAGGACACAATCCTGCGCACCTCTGGCTCTCGCTCCCCAGTTTCCGTGTCGACGCTTGCGAATTCCTCTATCGTCTCAACGTCAGCGCTCCCGAATATGAGTCCGGCAACCTGGCATGTGTCGCGTCGAATAAGGGCGGCTCCGCTTATCCCTTGCGGGGCGCGCATGTCAAGTTCATAGGCGTCCGTTCTTCCCAGGGTAGGGTGATCGTACAAGAAATGCCGCGTCATGTAGCCGCGCAGGAGTCTGCCGCTAATAACGTGATGGATGGTTCCGTCCTGCTTGCGCTGGCGCTCGGGGTACGGATACCCAAATGCCCAAAGCTCCTCGCCGAGGAGAAGATCGCTTGTCCACAGTTCGAGTTCTTGCGGTGGTGTGTATTGGCATCGTGCGGTTGCTATGTCTGTTCCATTCGCGTCGCGCTCGATGTCTTCAAGAAAGTAAGCCTTGAACCTTCCCTTCGACTCTTCCACGCGAATGGCATATTCGCATCCGGGCGGAGGTTGATCTGCCACGCAATGCCAGCAGGTTATCAATACCCCAGGAAACAGGAAAAAGCCCGTCCCAAGGTGCTCAACAATCTCCGACGGCTGGCCCGGACTAGCTTTGACAAGCAGAACGGGGAAAAAATGGCTTGGTGCATGGAGCGCGGCCTGATATTCCATTTGCAAGTCCTCTAATGGGAAATCGCCTCGATGGCTGAGTGTATCAGGGCGGCCAGGCGCCAGCGGTGCCGGTCTACTCATATGGTGGGTGGGCGACGATGTACCGCCGAGGCTCGCCGCTCGATGCCGACCAGGTGGTGACACCTTGAGCCCCGCTCAGGCGTGCCGTGATGGCCTGCAGCGTGAGCGCCTGGGGGGGCGGCCATGGCGGCCTGGTGGAGACCCTGTTCCCGCGGCGGCCGGCGAGCGGCTGGCCAGCTCCAAGGCATAAGTACGCCCGCTCCCGTGACTTCAAGTATCCTTTCTGGAACTCCAGCGGAATCGCAATGGCAAAGGTACGAATGACGTTCGACAGTGTGYGGGCATCCAGGGATGGTCACGAATTCCATGAGGCGTGGGTAGCGCGCAAATGCCTGGGACTTTTGTTGCCCAGAGACGATCTCGTCGGAATCGCCATCGAGGGGTTTGGCGAAGAGGATCAGAAGCTCGTCACTGCCGAAGCCAACGAGATCGCCGATGCGGTGTTGTACTTTGGCCGGCGCGCGACATTCTCCGATGCGCGGCGGATCGTGGTCGTGCAGGTGAAGTATTCCAAGGCCGCGGAACTCAAGCCTTTCCGCGCCTCGGATGCCAAGAAGACCTTGGGCAAATTCGCGCGGACCTACCGTGCGTGCAAGCGCGACAATGGTACCCAAAAGGCAAGGGACAAGCTTCGCTTCGAGCTGGTCACGAATCGCCCTATCGCCGCAGCCTTGGTCGACGCGTTGCGGGGTCTGGCCCAAGGCGCCCCGCTCGAAGGTGAGGCGAAAGATCAGGCGACCCAGGTCATCGCTGCTTGCAGGTTGACGGGCAAGGACCTCGCCGAGTTCGTCGCACGCGTTGAGATGATCGGTCTGACTGGCGACTTGCGCTCCAACAAGGAGGAACTGGCCATCACGCTGGCCGATTGGTCGCCGGCACGAGACCACATGGCTGTCATTCGCCTCAATAACATCCGAGAGATGGCACGCGATAAGGCTGGGCTCGCGAAGCAGCATCGGAACATGATCGCGCGCACGGATGTCTTCGCGGCGCTTCAGCTTTCCGACGAGCGTGATCTGCTGCCTTGTCCAGCAAGCTTTCCTGCGGTGGGTGCGATTGTCGATCGCGTGCAACTGGACGATGCCGTCGCCTGGATCCAGCGGCTCACCAAGCCATTGATCATCCATGCTGAAGGTGGCGTGGGCAAGACGGTCTTTATGAGCTCCCTGGTGGCCCGCCTGTCGGCGTCGCACGAGACTGTGTTGTTCGACTGCTTCGGCATGGGTCAATACCGCGCCCCAGACGATGCCAGGCACTTGCCCGGACGAGGCCTCGTCCACATCGCCAATGACTTGGCTTGCCGCGGCTTGTGCGATCCGCTACTCCCCTCCACGAGCAACAGCGAAGACATTCTCCGCGCGTTCCGTGCGCGCCTCGAGCAGGTGGTTGCCACCCTGCGCCGCGGCTCGGCCGATCGGCAACTGATCCTGTGCTTGGACGCGATCGACAACGCGAACGAGCTGGCGCGTGATCGCGGTCAGGACACCTTTCCGAAGCTATTGCTCCAAAGCCTTGAACACGGCAGGCCAATTCCGGGCCTGGTGGTGGTGGTCAGCGCCCGGAGCCATCGCCGCCGCGCCGCAACCGGCGATGCCTCCTGCGAGGAACTGGAGCTCCAGCCTTTTACGGAGCCGGAAACGAGTACGTTTCTTGCCTCCCGTGTCCCGAAGCTGACGGAAGCGATGGTGCAAGTTGCTCAATCCCGCTCGCTGGGAAACGCGCGTGTCCTCGAGCATCTGGCGAAGGAGCCGGATCTGCTGGCGCCGTCGGAGGTAGGCAAGCTCATCGAGCTAGACGACCTGATTCGACAGCGCATCTCGGACGCGCTTGCCGAGGCGAGGAAGCTGGGCAACCCCGACGCGAACATTCGGGCGTTTCTCGCCGGCTTGGCCACGCTGCCGCCACCAGTGCCGCTTAAGGAGTTCGCACAGGTCAATGGTATGCCGGAAGGTGCCGTGAAGAGCTTCGCGGCTGATCTGGCGCCACTGATCGAACAGACGAGCCATGGGCTGATGTTTCGCGACGAGCCCACGGAGACCTTGATTCGACGCGACTATGCCGCCGATGCAACGACATTGCGCGTCCTGGCCGACAATCTCCTAGCGATGCAGTCGACTTCGGTCTACGCAGCCACAACCCTGCCGGACCTACTCCTGCAACTGTCGGATGGCGAGCGCCTGTTTCGACTGGCGTTCGATGAAAGGCTGCCGGCGGCTATCACCAGCAAGGTAGGGCAGCAATCAATTCGGCACGCGCGCTTGAGGGCGGCTGTGGGGCATTCGGTTCGCGAGAACGACCTCGATCATTTGGTTCCGCTACTGGTTGAAATGTCCACGCTGGCTGCGATGGATCAGCGCGGGACTCAGTACCTTCTGGATAACCCCGATCTCGTTGTGACCTCGGGTGATATCGAGTCGTTGCGACGCCTGTTCGAGGCTCGGACCAAGTGGGCCGGGTCTCGCCATGCGCGCCTTGCCATCGCCCATGCGCTTATGGGTGAGGTCGCCGACGCCGTCCGACATGCGCAATGGGTCTTCGAATGGCGTGCACACTACTACCAACAAAAGCCCGACCATTTTCAGGACCGTACCAGCCCGACGGTCATGGACATGGCGGCGATACCGTTCTGCCACTTGGCGAACGGCAACGGTGAGGAAGCGGCGCGCGACTTAAAGGGGTGGATTGACTGGTACGCCTATGAAGTGGCGAAGGCGACGTTTGAACTGGCGAGCCGTCCGGAAGCCAAGCGCGTCCTCCCCCCCGACGTTATGAACAGGTACTTGGCCGGCCTAGACACGGCCGGCCCTCTGGCGGCGGCAGTCCGGTTCGCGACTAGCGACGATGGTCGCCGACGTGCCCTAATTGGCGCCCTAGCCGAAGTGTGCGTCAAAAAGGAAGCAGTCGATCTGGGTGAGGAGCACTACAGACCCGACGAGCGCGCGATCGTTCGCGGTCTTCTCGAGGCTGCAGCGACCGCCCTGGTGCTAGAAATGCCCGCGGAAGCCAAAGCGATCGTTGACGCCCTGCCGCTGGCGCCGCCGACGCTGTACACCTTCCGGGAGGCCTATTGGACGGGCGAGGTCTACCCGTACGTGGCGCGACAGGTCATCTCGCGGATCGCGGACGGTGAGCCGATCGACGAGCGGCACCTGCTGCCGCGCGAGCTGATCGAACTCGCTAGCAAGGTTCCGGCCGACCTGCAGGGAGACGAATTCCGCATAGCTCTTCAAGCGGAGCTCGAAGCGGAATACCGAGCGAAGAGCAAGTCGCCCGAAGCCAAGGAACGGATCAGCAATGACGAAAAGACGTCGGCGGAGCGCTTTCTCAATCAACGCCTGTCGACTTGGGTGAAGGTCGCGAACGCGTTCGCACAGGCCTTGGGCGATGGACGCGGTCGTGCCGCGGCCACACTGTCGCCACTGACGAGCCTGTGGAAGGAGTTGCGCGTCAAGGAAGACCATTACTCCAGCACCAAGGAAACCCAGCGGCAGCACAACGCGGTCGGAGAGCGCCTGTTGACCCTCGCGCTCGCCGCGAACCCCGACGTGACTGCGCCCGAGGTCTCGATGTTCGCAGCTGACGCCACCGAGCCTGGGACGACGCCGGTGGCGAAGGTCATCGGGCTGGTAGCGCTGCTGGCCTCTCGCCCGGCCTTTCAGGCGTTGGCCGGCGCGCTCGCCGTCAAAACGAGCACGGCGATCGAACAGGAAGATGAAGTAGGGGAGCGAGCCGGGTATTTCGCCCGCCTCGGCCGGGCTATGGCGGTGGCCAGTCCTGCCGAAGCGGCCGAGTACTTCAGGCGGGGCCTGGATCAGATGGACGCCATCGGCTCCGGCGACTACCGATTCGTGGATGGATTGATGCACCTCGCCAGCACGCTGCAAGGCCGCCACATTGACGATCGAGATAGTCATACCTTGTCCAACATCTGCGAACTTAATCTTGGCGAGGAGCAGAAGTTCCACTGGGGAATGTATGGCAACGCGATGGCCAAGGCGTCTGGCCTGAAGGGGCTGGCAAAACTAGCGCGGTGGGAAGACCGAGATCGAATTTCACTCGACTACACCTTGCTGCCCTACCTGCGGGCCCTGGTCCAAGACGACCAGCTCGATCCTGCCCTCGCCGTGACCTTGCTGAGGCTTTCCAAACCTGCCGAGCTCTATGTCTGTGGCACGGAGCAGTTGGTCGCCACGCTCGAGACCAAGGTCAGTGGGCAACACGGGCCCCTAGTGCGTGAACTGGTCGCCCAGTATCTGCAAAACAACCCAGGATCCTTGAGTGCTGAGACCCCACGGGTCCTCGCGCGGTTCGCTAAGGAGGTGTTGGGCGAAACGTCGTGGGAATACGGTTACCTTTCGGCTGCGGCCAAAAGGATCGAGGTGTCGCGTGACGACTACAACACGCTCAACAACTGGCGTGCCTCCGAGCCCAAGCAAAGTACAGTCGACTGGCGGACCGAAGAAGAGGCGGCCCGGGCGGCTGTCCTGGCCCTTGCGGCCGATCTGAACCCGCTCGATGACGTCTCAGTGGCCCGAGCGCTCGAGGCGGCAGGTGCAGTGCGAACCGGAACGCGATTCGCGCGTGACGTCCTTGAGGTGTTGCGGGCGAAGGTGGCGTTTCCAGACTGGCCGCAGTACATCGACCTCATCGCGCGCCAAGGCTTGCTCGACCTGTACGACAAGGAGCATGAGCTTCGGCAGTGCAAGGAGCAGTGGTCCGGCGCCTCTGTGGCAGTAGGTATGGCATTGCGGGACTGCGCCGAAATCATCGTTTGCGAGAACGCCCTTGAGTTCATCTCATCGGATTATCTTTCGACGTACCATGTCAAGGCGTTCCAAGATGTCTGCGACATTGATCGCCGCACGCTGTTGATGCTCCTGATTCGGGAGTTGTCGCATCCGAAATCGCCAGTGCCGGCGTCTGTGTGGCTCAACTTTGCGGCGGAACTTAATGCGGTGGCGATGCCGGGCGTGGGCCGGGCAGCATTGACGCGTCTGCTCCAAAGTGGTCCGGCGAAACTTGCCTCCAGCACGGCAGATGGTCCTTGGAAGGCAGACCTGTATCCAAGCGGCGACCCTGTCGAAACGACGGCTGGGCTGATCTGGTTTGTGCTGGGTTCGCCGGTGGGCGAGCGACGGTGGATGGCCGCCCACAGCTTGCGCACCGCGATCCGGTTGGGCCGTGCTGACGTGCTGGATGCCGTCATCGCGCACTTCGATCGACGTTATGCTCCCTGCTTTCAGGCGCCCGAACTGCCGTTCTTCTACCTGCACGCGCAGCTTTGGCTCTTGATAGCTATGGCCCGGATCGCCCTGGAGGCACCCGCCCAGATCGCACGGCACCGCACGTTTCTGGAGAAGATCGCCTTTGACCCAGTGGACCATCATGTGCTTCGCAAGCACTTCGCCGCAGGGGCGCTGGTCGCGTGCGCGCAACGCGGAGAGATCACGCTGCCGAAGTCCAAGATGGAAGCGCTGGAAGCGGTCAATTTCTCGCCTTATCCAAACAAGCTGTCGAAGGACTATGCAGGCAGCTCGTATCGGCGGTCGCGGCCCGAAAGCGTTGCCAAACCCGAACCGGAGTTGCATCTGGACTACGACTTCGACAAGGACGACGTCGCGCACGTGGCTAACCTGTTCAGGCGTCCGCATTGGGAAACGGTGGACGCCATGACTGTCTGGGTGCGTCGTCATGATGCCGACATCACGTACATGCACGAAGCAAAGGGCAGATCGCGGTCCCGCCGCGACTACGTCCGTGGCATCAACCCGGACTATCACACGTACGGCGAGCAGTTGTGCTGGCATGCCTTGCACGGCGTCGCTGGCGATTTACTCGCCCGATATCCTGTCGTGCTCGGGCCGTACGGCGACAACGATCCGTGGGGCGAGTGGCTGGGGCGTCAGGTTGTCACCCATGCGGACGGCTTATGGTTGGCAGACGGCACCGACTGGCAACCTGTGGATACGCGGACCACGTTGCGCGTCGTGGGCCCGCAGGGAGTTGAGCTGACGAGTGATCCGACGACGTTGCAGGCGCTGCTTGGCATCGATCCGACTGTTAGCGACTGGTTGGTCGTAGATGGGGACTGGAATTCCACTGAGGGCGTTGGCATCCACGTGGTGTCTGCCCTGGCGCCGCGCGGCGAGAGTATCGCCTTGGCCGAGTCCGTCGCTGCGGCGGATCCCTTCCGTGCATACTTCCCGCGACTGCAACCTTATGAGGATGGCGACGCGACCGAGGTGCGGCGGAACGCGCCATACTTGCCGTGGGTCGTGGTCTGGGACGACGACGCGCGACTGGATGTGGCCGATTCGTTGGGCGTGTCGGGTGCCGCCCAGCGGCGGCGACTGAGCCAGGCGGCCATCGACTTTGGGCAGCTTACGCCGACCGACACGTTCGGCCGCGCATGGGTGAGCCCGTCGGGTGAGGTCTTGGTTCGCTCTGAGGTGTGGATGGAGTCCAGTCGCCGGCGAGAACGCCGCACGAAGGGGGCGCGACTGCTCTGCCGCGCGTCCTTCGTTCGCGAATATTTGGCGGCGAGCGACGCGGATCTTCTCCTGTTGGTCCGCTTGCGAAGCTATCAAGAGGGCTTCGGCGGCGAGCGCTCTCGCTTCTGGCACACTACCGGGGTCGTGCGCGTGACACCATCGCTGGCGGTCAGCCTACACCCGGGGCGAACCAACGAACTGCACGAATCGAATTACTAGCGGCGCCCGATTCTCTCGCTGACAGGTGCCGCCAACCCAATGAAACTGCGCAGCACGGCATTCGTGCGATGGACGCTGTCATGGCCTTAAGGCCCGCGGTGGCGGCGCAAGTTTCGGATGTCAATAGGATGGAGTTTCACCAGTAGGCTGGCACCCGGTGTGGCAGCGCCGTACATCATCACGATTGATCCGGCGGTGAAGCAACGGCAACRCCTGCGGGGGGGCGCTGGCTCGCCCCTCGATGCCGACCAGGTGGTGACACCCTATGCCCCGCTCAAGCGGCCCGTGATGGCTGCAGCGAGTATCTTTCCCATGAGGCTGAACTATCCATATGAGCTATCCCACATTGGAAGACCATTTCAGAGGCCTGTGGAATCGGGCTCGCAGGTGTCAATCGTTAGATAGTCTCAGCCCGGAATTGATTCAGAAGTGGGCGAGCGAGCGGGGCCTAACTGTTGATCAGGTGGAGGAACGCGATATCGGGACGTTTGTTACCACGAAGAGCATTGTGCTGACGGTAAATGGGCAGGAGGCAGGTTTCCCGAAAATTCCGCCAGAGGGGGACGCAAACTGGCAGTTGCGTCGCCAGTTTGCGGATAGAGACGCTGGGCTTTGGGACAAGCTAGAGTGGTTTTCCCCTCTTTGGGTATCCATGGGCCAAACCCGGGAGCTGCTTAAGGCTGTCGAGGATTGCTCTAAGGAGCGAGCACTCCAGCTTTTCAACTACCATACATCGACCATATACACGCTTCCGTTTCAGGCGGTGTGCATTGCGCAAATCATGCCTGCAGCGCGTAGTCTTCGGGAAGTAGTTCCCTTGGCAAGGGAGGCATATCTTGCCTTTTATAGCGGCTATCGCGCATCCAGCATCTCCGCCCTGATTCCGGCCTTGGAAGGAGCACTGACGCGAATCGTTAGCCAAGGTGGGGGCGAACCTTCGATAGCAGAGAGAATTGATCAAGCGATTGATCGAGCCATCGAATGTGCTGCCCGGCTGCATTTTTACCGGACATGGGTTCCGCAAGAGTATTTGACTCTCGAGTACCTCTACCCGTTGGACGAGCGTGTCTTCACATTTGAGTCGTTTCGCCGCTGGCTGAAAACTTCCTTCTTTCAAAATACTGCCCAGTACGATGGGACTACTTGGCTCAATAGGCATCTGTTTGCTCACGGGGTATCGTCAGATTGGCAACAGTCCTCGAATTTCACCCGGTTGATCGTGGCTTTGGCAACGATGGGGGTAATCGAAGCATGGCATGACGAGTCAAACAGCGTTTCGCTGTTCTTCCCTGAAATGAACGAGGACAGCAAATTGCTCTGGCAGCAGGCCCTGTTCCAAGGGCAGGCCCAAGCTACACTCAAAATCATTGAGCAAAAGACTTACCATGAGCATGGTCGACTCGTGCCAGAGATGCCAACCGACAATGGCGTGTTACTGCGTAAGGCAATTCTGGCGGAGGATTGTATCGATGACTTGGTTCGCCCGCTGCGAAATGCGGGATGGCAGGTGATTGTCGGTGAGCCAGACGACAAAGCGCTATATACGCTCGTGACTGCAAGTGACAATGATCGAACGTTTAGCGTTGCCTTGCTCTATAGCTGCGCGACAGACAATGCGATTTATCGGGAGCTGGCCAGCAAATGCGAGGCCGTCCTGTACCGTGGGGCACCGTACAATCAGGATGGGTACGYATACGGCATCACGGTCCATGTTGGGCCGGTAACTGGATGGCAGCCGCCCAAGCCTCGATAGATACGGGGGGGGCGAGTGACCCCTCGTGGCCCGGTAAGCGACGGCCAGCCATCCGACAGAGGTATGGACGCAACCTCTGAAAAATCCCTAGAAAATGGATCGTGCGATGGACGCTGTCACGGCCTTAAAGCCCGCGGCGGCAGCGCAGTCCACCATCACGGTAGATCCTGGTAACACCCGCAGCGGGCCGCAGGCTCGCCCCTCGATGCCAACCAAGTGGTGACGCCCTACGGTCCGCTCCTGCGTGTCGCGGTGGCCTGCAGCGTGAGCGCCTGGCGGTGCGGCGGTAGCGGCCTGGCGGAGGCTCTATTTGCGCGGTGTCCGGCGAGYTGCTGGTTAGCTCCAAGGCACGCGTGCCGGCGACGTGCCCGTATCCCAATGCCAGTGGCCAGCCACCCGGCGCGGCAGCGCCGTCCACCATCACGATAGATCAGGCGGTAGTGTGTCGGCAGGGCCTGCAGCGGGCCGCAGGCTCGCCGCTCGAAGTCGACCAGGTGGTGACGCCCCACGTCCCGCTCAGGCGGGCCGTGACGGGCTGCAGCGTGAGCGCCTGGCGGTGCGGCGGCGGCGGCCTGGTGGAGGCTCTATTCGCGCGACAGAACGGACCGATTGAGCCTAGCCCCAATAGGCTGAAGGGGCGGTGGCGAGGCTCTAGAGGGTGGTTTGTTGAAAATATCTGAATAATCGTCGCAGCGGGTTTGCTTGACCTATTGGTGTTCGCTGTCGCCCGGAAACTGTTGATTCACTGTCAGGCCTGGTGCCACTTGTCACCAGCGTCACCAGTTCGGTACCCGCGTCACCAGCCGTTTTTGGTGACGCGCAAACCGTTGATCTAGAGCGGCTGGCGGCACTTGTCCATAGGGTGTCACCACTGTCACCAAGTTTTGAGAACGACTTCCAAGTTGATCGACTGAATTGTGTGGGGATGTCGCCGATTCAGTCAGAAAATATGAATGGCATATGGCAGGGGTGCTCCGCACCTCCCACCCTAGGTGGGGAACCCCTCCGGGTGCAGTCAGGTGCACGCGGGTCCTTCCGGGGTCCGATCTCATGGGGGTCATTCGCACCCCGAACGTTTTCTAGATAGAAAGCCTCCTAGGGTGAGTTAGTTAGTCGAGCCCTATCACATGGTGCTAGCTTTTAGCGTGGCCCTTCTGGAGCGTTTCGAGCATGGCCAGGGTTGCACGCTCTCCACGGTCACTGTCGAAGATCGTATTGGTAATCCCCAACTCCCTGGCGGTGCCGTTGATCACTTCACAGACCACGTTGATGATCTCCCTCAGTTCATTCGGGGTGATCCCGTTGACGTCATAGACCTTCTTTCGCGGGATCGCATACTCGTTATGAGCAATAGTCTTGTTGCGAATCGCCAGGACGCTCTTGATCTTAGGTTCAAGCGGTTTCAGGGCTCTCGCTATGCGAAGCGCACATTGTGTGCGTCCTTCAGCGCGCAGTGCCTTCTTGAGTTGGCTAATGCCTGCGACACGGTCGTCGCGATCAAAGATCTTTGATAGGGAGATGAAGAACAGCTTGTAATGCCCCGCATTAGACGCGTGGAAGAAATCAACGTAACTCAGCTCGCTCATGGTGCGCAGATACTTGGGTATCGCCAGATTGCGAAGTGCCCACCAGATCTGGAAATGCGCCTTGGCCGCTGTGCCTTCCTCAATCAGGTGTTGCGTTATCGCGTGTGCACTGCTCATGGCTAAGTCCAATATTGGTGGAGGTGGGCAGAACTATCGCATAGCGTGAGTGCTGGTCGGTAGGGCGCCAAAGGCCGGGTCTTTACTTGGTGCGCCGGCGCGGCTGCAGGGGGGTAAAAACTCCCGCTCCGGCTTCTACGACCGTGTGCCTAGTCGTGTCTCTGTGCGGCGCGGATTTTTAGGGAGGGGGGGGTCAAAAATCCAGCCTCGATCAGCGGAGCGGCTAGGGGCAGACCCGTTGCCGTTGTTCGTCGGCCCAGCCGCCCAATAGGCCGATTTGCCGGGCGTTGGCGGTGTCCACCTAGGCCGCCTGCCCGTTGCCAAACGGCAGGATCTGCGCGCCCCGCTTCAACTCGTCCAGGTAGTCGGCCCAACGCTGCATCATGTCACGCCGCTGCGGCAAATGTGCCGTGCGGTTGTACGCCCGGCCGAGCGGATCTTTGACGGCGTGCGCGAGCTGGGCCTCAATGATGGCGGGCGGGAAGGCTAGCACTTCGTCCAGTATGGTGCGCGCCATGGCCCGGAAACCATGGCCTGTCATGGTTTCGTTGTCGTAGCCCATGCGCCGGAGGCCGGCGTTGATGGTGTTGTCGCTCATGGGGCGGCTGGGCGAGCGAACGCCAGGCAGCACATAGCGGCCAGTGCCAGTCAAGGCGTGCAACTCGCGGAGGATGGCGACCGCTTGACTCGGCAGCGGCACGATGTGCGCCGATCCCTCGGCCTTGCCTTGCTTGGTCCGCTTCATGCGTCCAGCCGGAATTTCCCATGTGGCGCCGTCCAGGTCGAACTCCGGCCACTCGGCCAGGCGCAGTTCGCCGGGGCGCTGGAACAGTAGGGGTGCGAGCTTGAGGGCACACGTCACGGGGAAGGTGCCGGTATAGCCGTCGATGGCCCGCAGCAACTCGCCCACCTTGGTGGGCTCGGTGATCGCCGCGAAGTGCTGTTTCTGGACCGGTGGCAGGGCGCCGCGCAAGTCGGCGGTGATATCTCGCTCGGCACGGCCGGTGGCCACTGCGTAGCGCATGGCCTGGCCGATGTTGTCGCGTAGGCGGTGAGCGGTTTCCAGAGTGCCGCGGCGCTCCACCCGCCGCAGCACTTCCAGTACGTCGGCTGGCTTGAGGTCGGCCGTGGGCCTGCCGCCAATCCAGGGGAAGGCATTGGCCTCCAGACGGCGCAGGATGCGCACGCCGTGGCTAGCTGACCAGGTGCTCGCGTACTTTGCGTGCCACTCGCGGGCGACCAGCTCGAAGCTGTTGGCCTCTCGCAGCGCCTTGGTGCTCTTGGCCGCTTTGCGGTGGGCGCTGGGGTCGATGCCATCGGCCAGCCGCCGGCGGGCCTCGTCGCGGCGCTCGCGGGCTTCACGCAAACCCACTTCGGGGTACGTGCCAAGGGAAAGCATCTTTTCCTTACCCCCAAGCCGGTATTTGAGTCGCCACCACTTGCCGCCGCTGGGGGCAACCCACAGCAGCAGGCCGTCTGCGTCATACAGCTTGACGGGCTTCTCGCCTGGCTTGGCGTTCTTGATGGCGGTGTCGGTGAGTGGCATTTGGGGGTAACTATTTCGGGGGTGACAAGCTACCCCGAAAATTACCCCCAAAATGCTTGGGCTGTAAAGAAATGCCCTGATACCGTGTGGGACGCTAAATCCCGTGAAACCAAAGAAAAAGCCCGGATATACCGGGCTTTTGGAATGTCCAGGATTAACCTGAAACTAGTATTTGGTGGAGCCGGCGGGAATCGAACCCGCGTCCGCAAGCCCTCCACAGAGAGTTCTACATACTTAGTTCTGTCATTTGATTTAACCGGTGCATCGCGGACGAACACGCTCTACAACGGCGAGTCACTAGATTTTCGTCCCTGGGTTCGTGACTCACTCAGGGCTTATCTGGCGTATATGACCTCGCGTAGTCTTGCGACTCTAGCCCGCCAGCGAGCCAGTGCGAGGACGGCCGCAATTAAGCGGCCAGTGCGTAACGTTCGTCGTTAGCAGTTATTGCATTCCCATTGATTAACGAGGTGACGGGTCCTCGGTATGCCCTCCACTGCTTTGTAACCCACGTCGAAACCAGGTCGGCCCCTGCGTGAACTGTGTGAACAGTGTCAAGAACTGAGATTGTACTCCGTTGGAGGCCCGACGTGTTGGCGGGTTCCCAGGGAGCCTTTCCGACCTCAGCGCGCTCCCGCCGGAGCCAGCAGCGCGATCAGTTCGCTTGGGTGGCGCACCAGGTAGTCGGCGCCCCATGCCTCGGGCGGTTCGCCATCGCCACAGTAGCCATAGGCGGCGGTGATCGTGATCATGCCGGCGGCCTTGCCTGCCTGGATGTCGCGCAGGTCGTCGCCGACATACACGCAGCGTTCGGGCGCCACGCCGCTGATGTCAGCCGCGTGGAGCAGCGGTGCCGGGTGGGGCTTGGCGTGCGCCGTGGTATCGCCGCTGACCACCGCCGAGGCGCGGGGCGCCAGGCCGATGGCGGCGACGAGCGGCGCGGTGAAGCGGGTGATTTTGTTGGTGACGATGCCCCAGCGGATGCCGGCGGTTTCCAGCGCGTCCAGGACCTCGGCCATGCCATCGAACAGGCGTGTATGCACCGCGATGTCGGCCTCGTAATAGTCCAGGAACGTGTCTCGCAGGCCGGGAAACTCAGGGTCGGCCGGGCTCTTGCCARAGGCCGCGCCGATCAGTCCACGGGCGCCGTGCGAAGCGACCGGACGGAGTTGCTCGTACGCCACGGGAGGGCGGCCATGCTCGGTGACCAGCCGGTTGGCTGCCGCGGCCAGATCCGGGGCCGTGTCGGCGAGGGTGCCGTCGAGATCGAAGAAGACTGCGTCGTAGGTGCGCATATTCAGGCGGGGCGGTGAAACGCCATCAGGTAATTCACATCGGTGTCCTTGCCCAGCGAGTAGACCTGGGTCAGCGGGTTGTAGCTCATGCCGCGCATCTCGACGAGTTCAAGCCCTGCATTGCGCGCATAGCGCGCGAGCTCAGACGGCGTGATGAACTTGTCGTAGTCATGCGTGCCGCGCGGCAGCATCCTGAGTACGTACTCGGCGCCGACCACGGCCAGCATATAGGCCTTGAAATTGCGATTGATGGTGGAGCAGAACACATGCCCGCCCGGCCGTACCAGGGTTGCGCAGGCTCGCACGATCGACTGCGGGTCCGGCACGTGCTCCAGCATTTCCATGCAGGTCACTACGTCGAAACCGGCAGGCATGCGGGCAGCCAGCGCCTCGGCAGCGATTTCTTCATAGGTCACCGGGGCACCTGACTCCAGGCTGTGCAGGTCGGCGACCTTGAGCGCCTTGGTGGACAAGTCGATGCCCCGCACCGTGGCGCCGGTTCGCGCCATGCTTTCGGCGAGGATGCCGCCCCCGCAGCCAATGTCGACCACCTGCTTGCCCTCGAGCGCGGCAATGCCGTCGATCCAGCCGAGCCGCAAGGGATTGAGTTCGTGCAGCGGCTTGAACTCGCTCTCCGGGTCCCACCAGCGGTGGGCCAGCTCGCTGAATTTGTCGATTTCGCGGGCATCGGCATTCCTGCCGAGCTGGGTGGTTTCAACGGTGGGATGGTGCGGAGGGGAGATCTGCGTCATGGATTTTGGCGCGCGGCCAGGCGGCGGCGCGAGAGCGGAAAGTATGCAGCCACTGTATCAAAAAAAAAGCCCAGCTCGCGCTGGGCTTTTTTTCATCGGAAAGGATCCGATTAACGTGCGCTGCGGGTGCCGACCACTTCGACTTCCACGCGGCGGTTCGGCTGCTGGCAGGCGATCTGCGCCTTGCGGTTGCCCTTGCACGACTTCGGGTCAACCTTCAGCTGACGCTTGCCCTTGCCTTCCGTGTACACACGGTTGGCTTCCACGCCCTTGCTGACCAGATAGGCCTTGACGGCTTCAGCACGACGGATCGACAGGCGATCGTTGTACTTGTCCGAACCGAACGAGTCGGTGTGGCCAACTGCGATAATCACTTCCAGGGTGATGCCGGACAGCTTGGAGGTCAGGTCGTCCAGCTTGGCCTTGCCTTCCGGCTTCAGGACAGCCTTGTCGAAGTCGAACAGGGTGTCAGCAGCGAAAGTGACCTTTTCGCTGGAAACAACCGGAGGAGCAACCGCTGCGGGCGGTGCCACCGGAACGGCCGCCGGAGCCAGGGCGCCGTCGCACAGTGCGTTGGCGGTGGCCGGGGTCCACGAACTGTCGCGCCAGCAGAGCTCGTTCGTGCCGTTCTTCCACACGTACTCGCTCGTACCGTTGCCCCAGTTATCGTTCACAGCCTTCTTTTCGTAGGGGACGGACTGGGCTTGAGCGGATGCAGCCATTACTGCGGTAGCTGCAACGAGCGCGAGCTTGGCAAATTTTTTCATATTTCTCCTCTCAGGATGAGATCACCGCAGGGTTACTGCGAGCAAATGGACGGAAACAAGTCATACATTCTTCGGAGTATAACATTCTCGATGCGGTGTATGCTCCACTTCGAACAATGTCTGGCTCTTCGCTGGGGAATTGTGCCACAAGGGTCGTTTCCTAAGAAGTAAATATATTCGATTCCACCAATGGGTTTTGGGCCTGTGGTGTTTGTGCAACATGGCTCTTGCGATGCCCGCAAACCCTTGTCTGGCCGGGCTTGCAGGATTTTCGCAGCGGCCTTTCTCGTCGTTTCCCGGCGTCGTCAAAGGCCCTTTGGAGGGGGGGGAGGCGGCTGCGGGGGAGGGCAGCGGCGCATGTTAGAATGCCACGTTGCCCTACTGCCGGACGCCGCTTGGCGAATGGTGATTCACCTGGGGGCCTTCTGTTTAAATTCGCCGGATAACCCACGCCGCAATGGATCAATTCGCCAAAGAAACCCTTCCGGTCTCCCTCGAAGAGGAAATGCGCCGCTCTTATCTCGATTACGCAATGAGCGTGATCGTAGGGCGCGCGCTTCCCGATGTCCGGGATGGCTTGAAGCCGGTACATCGGCGCGTGCTCTATGCGATGCATGAGCTTAACAATGACTGGAACCGGCCGTACAAGAAATCGGCGCGTATCGTAGGGGATGTGATCGGTAAGTATCACCCCCACGGCGACACTGCTGTATACGATACGATCGTGCGCATGGCGCAGAATTTCTCCCTGCGCTACATGCTGGTCGATGGCCAGGGTAATTTCGGGTCGGTGGACGGGGATAACGCGGCAGCCATGCGTTATACCGAAATCCGCCTGTCCAAGATCGCCCACGAGATGTTGCTCGATATCGATAAGGAAACTGTCGATTTCGGGCCGAATTATGACGGCTCGGAGAATGAGCCGCTGATTCTGCCGGCGCGCATCCCTAATCTGCTGATTAATGGATCGTCGGGTATCGCGGTGGGCATGGCCACCAATATCCCGCCGCACAACCTCAACGAAGTGGTCGACGGCTGCCTGCACCTGCTGCGCAATCCGCAAGCCACGGTCGACGAGCTGATCGAGCTGATTCCGGCGCCGGATTTCCCGACCGCGGGCATTATCTATGGCATCCAGGGCGTGCGCGAAGGCTACCGCACCGGCCGTGGCCGCGTCGTCATGCGCGCCAAGACGCACTTCGAGGATATCGATCGTGGCCAGCGCCAGGCGATCATCGTCGACGAGCTGCCCTACCAGGTCAACAAGCGCACCTTGCTGGAGCGCATTGCCGAGCTGGTGACGGACAAGAAGGTCGAAGGCATCTCGGATATCCGCGACGAGTCCGACAAGTCCGGCATGCGCGTGGTGATCGAGCTAAAGCGCAACGAAGTGCCCGAGGTGGTGCTGAACAACCTCTACAAGCACACCCAGCTGCAGGATACCTTCGGCATGAACATGGTGGCGCTGGTCGACGGCCAGCCGCGCCTGCTGAACCTGCGCCAGATGCTGGAGTGCTTCCTGTCGCACCGGCGCGAGGTCGTCACCCGCCGCACCGTGTTCGAGCTGCGCAAGGCGCGCGAGCGTGGCCACGTGCTGGAAGGCCTGGCGGTCGCGCTGGCCAATATCGACGAGTTCATTGCCATCATCAAGGCAGCGCCTACGCCCCCCATCGCCAAGCAAGGGCTGATGGCGAAGGCGTGGGATTCGAGCCTGGTGCGCGAGATGCTGGCACGCGCCGAAGGCGACACGCCGGGCGGCCGCGCTTCCTACCGCCCCGACGGCCTGCCAGCCATCTTCGGCATGCAGGGCGACGGCCTGTACCGCCTGTCCGACTCGCAGGCCCAGGAAATCCTGCAGATGCGCCTGCAGCGCCTGACGGGCCTGGAGCAGGACAAGATCGTCCAGGAATACCGGGACGTCATGGCGGTCATCTCCGACCTGCTCGATATCTTGTCCCGGCCGGAGCGCATCAGCACCATCATCACCGACGAGCTGACCGCCATCCGCGCGGAGTTCGGTGACCTGCGCCGCTCGCATATCGAGCTCAATGCGACCGAGCTGGATACCGAGGACCTGATCACGCCGCAGGACATGGTGGTCACGCTGTCGCACAGCGGCTATATGAAGAGCCAGCCGATCTCCGAGTACCGGGCGCAGAAGCGCGGCGGGCGGGGCAAGCTGGCGACCGCCACCAAGGAAGACGACTGGATCGACACGCTGTTCGTCGCCAACACGCACGACTACATCCTGTGCTTCTCGAACCGCGGCCGGCTGTACTGGCTGAAGGTGTACGAGGTGCCGCAGGGGTCGCGCAACTCGCGCGGCAGGCCGATCGTCAATATGTTCCCGCTGTCTGACGGCGAGAAGATCAACGTCATCCTGCCGGTGCGCCAGTTTGACGCCGAGCATTTCATCTTCATGGGCACCGCGCGCGGCACCGTGAAGAAGACGGCGCTGACCGAGTTCTCCAACCCGCGCAAGGCCGGCATCATCGCTGTCGATCTCGACGAGGGCGACTACCTGATTGGCGCCGCCGTCACGGATGGCCAGCACGATGTGATGCTGTTCTCGGACTCCGGCAAGGCAGTGCGCTTCGATGAAAACGATGTGCGCCCGATGGGCCGGCAGGCGCGCGGCGTGCGCGGCATGAACCTGGAAGAAAGCCAGACCGTGATCGCCATGCTGGTGGCACCGGCCGAGACCAGCGAGCAGGACGTAGCGGTGGGCAGTGTGCTGACCGCCACCGAAAATGGCTATGGCAAGCGTACCCCGATCGCCGAGTACACTCGACACGGCCGGGGCACCAAGGGCATGATTGCGATCCAGACCAGCGAGCGCAATGGCCGGGTGGTGGCTGCCGCGCTAGTGTCGCCGGAAGACGAGATCATGCTGATCACGACCGGCGGTGTGCTGATCCGTACGCGCGTATCTGAAATCCGCGAGATGGGCCGCGCCACGCAAGGCGTGACCCTGATCAACGTGGACGAAGGCACCAAGCTTTCCGGCCTGCAGCGAATCGTCGAAAGCGACGCCGACAACGGTGTGGCGGGTGAAGAACTCGATGGGGCCGATGCTGCTGCCGAGGGAGAGCCGGGGGCAGGTGCGCAGGACGGCACCGAGGCTGGCACCCCTGACACGGGATCCAATTCGTAAGTTGTTGCAACATTGACCCGATAGCCGGAACTCGATTGCCGGCTGCGGGACTAAAACGGACATATTTACCAGGGAGTCACAATGTTCAAAACCTATCGACGTATCGCTGTTCTGGCTGCCTTCGTGCCGGCCATGATGCTGGCCAACGCGGCGCATGCCCAGGATGCGGACAAGACCGCTGCCATCAAGGAGCTCCTGACCGTGATGCAGGCCGACCAGGCCGTCAAGGGCCAGGCCGAGAACTGGCAGCAGGGCGCCAAGCAGGAAGCGCCCATGGTTCTGGAGCAGGTACTGGTCGAGAACAAGACGCTCAACGACAAGCAGAAGCAAGCCGCCGTCGACAAGCTCAAGAAGAATGGCGCCGTGCAGCGCATGGTGGACGGCGCCGGTACGGCGTTCACCACCGATGGCTTCAAGAGCGACGCCATGAAGGCCCACTACGACGCCTTCGCCAAATACTACAGCGCTCAGGAAATCAAGGATCTGACCACGTTCCTGAAGTCGCCCACGGGCCAGAAGTTCATGGCGAACCAAGGCAAGGCTACGCAGGAAATCTGGGGCTCGATGATGCAGAAGTACGGCCCGCAGGTTGGCAAGTCGATGCGCGACGCAGCCGAGAAGGAAATCGCCGCCGCTTCGAAGTAATTTGCCGGCGGGCCGGTGGGGCGTACGGGGCACTATCCCCGGCTCCCCTATCTGGCGCGGGTTTGATGGATAATGGCTGCTTGGGTAACACCGGCAGCCATTTTTCATTTCCATCCCGATCCATGAACGAACCCCAGAATCCAGCACTTGCCGCCATGATGCAGCGCGCCGTGGCCGAGCGTGTCTATAACTTCTCGCCCGGTCCGGCGGCCCTGCCGACCGAAGTGTTGCTGCAGGCGGCCGACGAGATGCTGTCCTGGCACGGTACCGGGGTCTCGGTGATGGAGATGAGCCACCGTAGCCGCGAGTTCGAGGGGATCCAGGCAGAAGCGCTGGCGAACCTGCGCGAGTTGCTGCACGTGCCGAAAGATTTCCGCATCCTGTTCCTGCAGGGCGGTGCCATTGGCGAGAACGGCATCGTGCCGCTCAACCTGATGTCTCGCCTGAAAGCGGAACGCCCCAAGGCGGACTTCGTTGTCACCGGCACGTGGTCGGTGAAGTCCGAGCAGGAGGCGCGCCGCTATGGCGAGGTCAATATCGCGGCCTCCAGCACCGCGCAAAAATTCGTGCGTATCCCGGATGTGTCCGACTGGAACCTGTCGGACGATGCCGCCTATGTACACCTGTGCACCAACGAGACCATCGTCGGTGTCGAGTTCCAGGACGTGCCCGATATCGGCCAGCACCGCGACGGCGGGCCGGTGGTGGTGGCCGACGTCTCCAGCCACATCCTGTCGCGCCCGGTCGACTGGTCGCGCGTGCAGGTGGCCTACGGCGGCGCGCAGAAGAATATCGGGCCGGCCGGCCTGACCATCGTGATCGTGCGCGAAGACCTGCTGGGCCATGCGCATCCGCTTTGCCCCACCGCCTTCAACTGGCGCCTGGTGGCCGAGCATGACTCGATGTACAACACGCCGCCGACCTATTCCATTTACATCGCCGGGCTGGTCTTCAAGTGGCTCAAGGCGCAGGGCGGCGTGGATGCGATCGAGCAACGCAATATCGCCAAGGCGCACGCGTTTTATGAGTTCTTGGATCAAAGCGCGTTCTACCGCAACGATATCGATCCGAGCTGCCGCTCGCGCATGAATGTGCCGTTCTTCCTGGCTGACGAATCGCGCAACGATGCCTTCCTGGCCGGTGCGCGCGCCAGGGGGCTGGTACAGCTCAAGGGCCACAAGTCCGTCGGCGGCATGCGTGCCAGCTTCTACAACGCCATGCCGCTCGAGGGCGTCGCCGCCCTGATCGAGTACATGCGCGACTTCGAGCGCACCGCGGCCTGATCCTTCGTTTGCGGCGGCGTCTCCTGGCGCTGCCGCCCTGTGCCGATTCGGTTTTTTCCAGGGCCACTTCGCAATGACGTGGCGTAGCGGATTCATACAATGACAAATCAAGACAAAGACATCGCGCAGGAGGAGGCGCAGCCGGACAATGGCGCGGCCGAGAAGGCGCTGGGCGTCGAACTGACGCCGTTGCGCGAGCAGATCGACAAGCTGGACCGCGAACTGCTGGCAATGTTGAATCGCCGTGCGCAACTCGCCCTCGATGTGGGCGAGGTCAAGAAGAAGTATGGCGCGCCGGTGTTCCGTCCGGAACGCGAGCTGCAGGTGATTCGCAAGGTGCAGGGCGCCAATCCCGGCCCGCTGCTCGACGACAGCGTGGCGGCGATCTGGCGCGAGGTGATGTCCGCCTGCCGCGGCCTGGAAAAGCCGCTTGAAGTTGCTTTCCTGGGCCCCGCTGGCACGTTCTCCGAGCAGGCGCTGTACGCGCATTTCGGCCACGAGGTGAGCGGCGTGCCGTGCCCGAGCATCGACGAGGTGTTCCGCGCGGTGGAGGCCGGCACCGTGGAGTACGGCGTGGTGCCGGTGGAGAATTCCACCGAGGGCGCGGTGTCCCGCACGCTGGACCTGTTCCTGCAGACCTCGCTGAAAATCAGCGGCGAAATCGCGCTGAAGGTGCATCACAACCTGATGGCGTCGTCGCCGGACATGAAGGGCGTGACCGTGGTGCGCGCACACGCGCAGGCGCTGGCGCAGTGCCAGCACTGGCTAACGGCCAACTACCCGCATCTGGAGCGCCAGGCCGTATCGAGCAATGCGGAAGCGGCGCGCATGGCCAGCGAAGATCCCACCGTGGCGGCCATCGCCGGCGAGTCCGCCGCCAATCGCTATCACCTGCATCTGGTGCGCACGCACATCCAGGACGATCCGCACAACCGCACGCGTTTCGCGGTGATCGGGCGCTACGAGACCGAGCCCTCGGGCAGCGACCAGACCTCGATGATCCTGTCGGTGCCCAACAAGGCTGGCGCGGTCTACCAGTTGCTGGCGCCGCTGGCCGACAACGGCGTGTCGATGTGCCGCTTCGAGTCGCGCCCGGCGCGCAGCGGCGCGTGGGAGTACTACTTCTACGTCGACGTGGAAGGGCACCAGCACGATGCCTCGGTGGCGCGGGCACTGGAAGAACTCCGGCGTAACGCGGCTTACTTCAAAGTGCTGGGTTCATACCCGTCCAGCCGATAGCAAGGCTTGCCGCCCGGGCGGCAGCCAGACCGAAGAACGGATCGGCGATCGCGGATCGCGATCCGCGAAAGACGATCACCAAGGAGCCAGGATGGCAGAGCAAGGCAAGCAGTTCGGTCCCGAGTATGTGCGGGCGATCTCTCCGTACGTGGCGGGCAAGCCGATTTCCGAAGTGGCGCGCGAATTCGGCCTGGACGAGTCCGCCATCGTCAAGCTGGCCTCGAACGAGAACCCGCTCGGCATGCCCGAGTCGGCCAGGACGGCCATCGCCGCCGCCGTCGCCGACCTGGGCCGCTACCCCGATGCCAACGGTTTCGAACTGAAGGCTGTCTTGTCGGCCCGTTTCGATGTGCCGGCCGACTGGCTCACGCTGGGCAACGGCAGCAATGACATCCTGGAAATCGCCGCGCACGCGCTGGTGAAGCCGGGCGAGTCGGTCATCTACGCCGAGCATTCCTTTGCGGTGTATGCGCTGGCCACGCAGGAAATCGGCGCGCGCGCCATCGAGGTCAAGGCCCGTGACTATGGGCACGATCTCGACGCCATGGCCGCCGCCATCGTGCCGGATACGCGCCTGATCTTTATCGCCAACCCGAACAACCCGACCGGCACCTTCCTGCCGGCGGCGGCCATCGAGGCTTTCCTGGCCAAGGTGCCGGCCGATGTCGTGGTGGTGCTGGACGAGGCTTACAACGAATACCTGGATGACGCGCAGCAGTACGACTCGGTGGCGTGGGTCCGCAAGTATCCGAACCTGCTGGTTTCGCGCACCTTCTCCAAGGCTTATGGCCTGGCCGGCCTGCGCATCGGCTATGCGGTCGCGCAGCCGGCGCTGACCGACCTGCTCAACCGCATCCGCCAGCCTTTCAACGTCAACAGCCTGGCGCAGGCCRCTGCGGTGGCGGCGCTGGCCGACACGGCCTTCCTGAAGCGCAGCGCGGAACGCAACCGTGCCGGCAAGGCGCAACTGGTGGCGGCCTTCGACCGGCTCGGCCTGCAGTACGTGCCATCTTCAGGCAATTTCGTGCTGGTGCGCGTGGGCCAGGACGACGGCGCCGGCGCGCGCGTCAACCTGGCGCTGCTCAGGCAGGGCGTGATCGTGCGTCCGGTGGGCAACTACAACCTGCCGCAATGGCTGCGCGTGACCATCGGCCTGCCTGAGGAAAACGCGGCCTTCATCGCCGCGCTGGAACGGGCGCTCAAGTAGGCGCCGCGCCTTCGCCGGCTGGTGCCGCCGCAACTGGCGGCGCCGTCGGCCGGCGTAGACGAGATACAATGCCGGATTCCGTGCGACACGCACTATCGTGTCCGGGTAGCTCCAACGTAAGGAGCATCGACCTTGTTGGGACAAGGGGAGGGTTTCGGCCTGAACTGTCCAATCCCAACCATTTCTTGCTTAGACGAACCGGGCCGAACAGCCAGGGGGAGTCTAGAACGTTGCGAGGAAGGCCAGAACACCGGCCGGATTTGCAGCTTGCTTTTTGCTGGATCGATTTCCAGCCATTGCCCAAGG
>NZ_JBFTNE010000084.1:0-30716 GCF_056397325.1 Cupriavidus sp. 05N39 | reverse complement strand
ACACCATGGTGGTCAACCCATCGGTGCCGGCGCACAACGTCAAGGAGCTGATCGCTTACGCGCGCGCCAATCCCGGCAAGCTCGCCTACGCGAGCGCCGGCCCCGGGTCCACCAACCACCTGAGCGCAGTACTGTTCGAGAAGATGGCCGGCGTGCAGATGCTGCACGTGCCGTACAAGGGCGGTGCGCCTGCCGTGGTCGATACCGTGGCCGGGCAGACGCAATTGCTGTTCTCCGCCGGCACGCAAACCCTGCCACACGTCAAAGCCAGCAAACTGCGCCTGCTCGCCGTGACCGAGAGCAAGCGCTCGCCGCTGCTGCCCAATGTGCCGACCGTGGCGGAAACCGTGCCTGGCTATGAGCTGTCCGTCTGGTACGGTGCCTTCGGCCCCGCTGGCATGCCGCCCGCTCTGGTGACGCGTCTGAACCAGGAGATCAACAGGATCATGTCGATGCCGGAAGTGAAGGAGAAGATGAACGCCATCGGCGTGGAAACCGCCACCTCCACGCCCCAGCAGTTCGGCGCCATCCTGCGCCGCGATGCCGACCGCTACGGCAAGCTGATCCACGACCTCGGCATCAAGGGGGAGTGAAGCTGTGACCGATCATGTTCCTGACCTTGCCGCCGCCCCCGCTCACGCTACTGTGTCGCTGCCTGCGCCACTGCTCGCCTCGCTGTGCGGCGCGCTGGCCCGCGCAACCAGCCCCGCCAGTGCCTTCGATGCGATTGGCAACGCCACCGCCGCACTGCTCGGCCCCGGCCTGCTCACCATCAATGCCTACCGGCGCGCCAGTTCGGAAGTGGTGCGRCTGTGGTCCTCGGACAAGGCCGCCTATCCCGTGGGCGGCAGCAAGCGCAAGGCCGATACGCCATGGACGCGATGGGTGCTGCATCAGGGCGAGGTCTTCGTGGGCGAAGGCGACGCCGCGCTTGAGGCGGTGTTCGACGACATCGCCGTCATCCGCGGCCTTGGCCTGTCGGCGGTAGTCAATGTGCCGGTGTGCGAGGACGGCCGCTGCGTGGGCACCTTTAACTTCCTCGCGGCGCGCGGCGCATGGACGGAGGGGGAAGTTGCGACTTTGCGGCTGCTGGCACAGATGGTCGCGCCGGCGCTGATCGCCGCCAGCCGGGTAGCACAGCCCGGGGCTTGAGGCGAGCGCGCAACGCGCCTGCCCCCTTAATTCAAAAATATTGAACAATCCATCCTGAGAAACCAAGTCATAGCCACCGATGGCTCTCCTATAGTTCGTTACATGAACGGCGCGCAGCAAACAAAGCAACGTTCTGGCAGATGCAACGAATAATCAATGAAATTCAACGAATTTTAAGAAACCGGAGAACATCATGACCAAGACCATCGCCCTCAAGCTTGCTTCCACCCTCGTGCTGTCGTTCGCCGCCATCGGCGCCGCCCACGCCGCGACCGCCAAGGACCTGCTCCCCGGCGACAAGTACGGCTATGCGTTCCGCACCACGGTGCCCGCCGACAAGTATGGCTACGACTTCCGCACCCACGACGCCTTTACCGACGGTGCCCGCAGCGGCAAGCTGGATACCTTCACCGACGGCGCCCGCATCGCCGGCCTGGATCGCACGGGTGTCTCGGCCTCTCCGGCCCGCGGCTTCGATGCCTACACCGACGGCGCCCGCACCGGCAAGCTGGATACCTTCACCGAAGGCGCCCGCATCGCTGGCCTGGACCGCACCGGTGTCTCGGCCTTCCCGGCCCGCGCCTTCGATGCCTACACCGATGGCGCCCGCACCGGCAAGCTGGATACCTTCACCGACGGCGCCAACGCCTGATGCAGTACCCGCAGTTGGTATCCCGCCGCGGCACCATGTGACCTGGTGCCGCGGCATTGGATGCCGCCGCGCAAGAACACTCCCCTCCCCCCCTCCCCGCTTCGCCCCCACCACCACAATTCCATTTTCTGGAATTAAGAAATCCCGACTCCGCCATTCCGTGAATCAACGGCCGGGATCACAATGCGCGTTGCGCAACGCTGCCGCAGCGGCATGGCGCCCGGCCGGGCGGTCCACTCTCACCACACGAACCACTCCCCCGCCCTCACACACGCGGCAGCGCAGGAATGCGCAGGCACTGGCCCGCACGCCAGCCCTCTTCCCCGTTGCACCTTCCCCGCAAAAATACACATGAGAACAATCACGATCAACGGTGTGCCGCAAAAGATCGACCTGCCCGACGATGCTCCGCTGCTGTGGGCCGTGCGCGATCACATCGGCCTGACCGGCACCAAGTTCGGCTGCGGCATGGCGCTGTGCGGCGCCTGCACCATGCATATGGATGGACAGCCGATCCGCTCGTGCGTGACGCCGATCTCGGCCGTAGCGGGCAAGAAGATCACCACCATCGAAGGCTTGTCGGCCGACAAGATCGGGCAGGCCTTGCAGGCAGCCTGGGAGGAATTCGGCGTGCCGCAGTGCGGCTACTGCCAGGCCGGCCAGTTGATGTCGGCCACTGCGCTGCTGCACGCGAACCCGCACCCGAGCGAGGAAGACATCGACGGCGCCATGAGCGGCAACATCTGCCGCTGCGGCACCTATACGCGCATCCGCGCCGCCATCCAGCACGTCGCCAGATCGAACGTGGCCGCGAAACCGGTTGCCCAGCCAGCTGGCAAGAGGAGCGCAAAATGAGCGAACGAAACGTTCTCGCCGTGGCACAGGCCCAGCCGGACCACGCCGGCAGCCCGCAATCCGCCGGGCGCCGCCGCTGGCTCAAGGGCATGGGCGCCGTTGCCGGGCTCACGCTCACCGTGGGCCTGGACGGCATCGTGCTGGCGGCCGACGAACCCAAAAAATACGGCCGCGACGGCATGCCCGGCGGCGCGGTGGACAGCCCGCTGGTCTTCCTCTCCATCGGCGAGGACGGCAAGGTGAGCATCGTGTGCCACCGTTCGGAGATGGGACAGGGCGTGCGCACCAGCCTGCCGATGGTGGTGGCTGACGAACTCGAGGCCGACTGGGCGCAGGTGCTGGTGGTGCAGGCCCCGGGCGACGAGATCCGCTACGGCAACCAGAACACCGACGGCTCGCGCAGCGTGCGGCATTTCTTCGAGCCCATGCGGCGCGTCGGCGCCAGCGCCCGGACGATGCTGGAGGCCGCCGCCGCCGCGCGCTTGGGCGTGCCAGTGAACGAAGTGCAGGCCCGCAACCATGCCGTGGTCCACATGCCCAGCGGCAAGAGCCTCGGCTATGGCGCGCTGGCGAAGGACGCCTCGCGCCTGCCGGTACCCGCCCCCGCCAGCCTCAAGCTGAAGGATCCCGCCCAGTTCCGCTATATCGGCAAGAACAGCACGCGCAATATCGATGGTCACGCCATCGCCACGGGCCGCGCGCAGTACGGCATCGACGTGCGGCTGGACGGCATGCTCTACGCCGTGATCGCGCGCCCGCCGGTGTTCGGCGGCAAGCTGGCCAGCGTCGATGCCGCGCAGGCCATGAAAGTGCCCGGTGTGATCAAGGTGGTCGAACTGACCGGCAGCCCCGCGCCTGCGATGTTCCATCCGCTGGGCGGCGTGGCGGTGATCGCCAGCAATACCTGGTCGGCCATCAAGGGCCGCGAGGCGCTGAAACTGCGCTGGGACGATGGCCCCAATGCCAGCTACGAGTCTGGCGCGTTCCGGGCGACGATGGAAAAGGCCGCGAACCAGCCCGGCAAGGTGGTGCGGAACCAGGGCGACACCATGGCCGCGCTGGCCGGTCCCGGCAAGCGGATCACGGCGCAGTATTACCTGCCGCACATCGCGCACGCCACCATGGAGCCGCCGGTTGCCACCGCGCGCGTCGCCGGCGGCAAATGCGAGGTCTGGGCATCGGTGCAGGCGCCGCAGGCCACGCGTGAAACGGTCGCAGGGCATCTGGGCCTGAAGCCCGAGGACGTCACGGTGCACGTGACGCTGCTGGGCGGCGGATTTGGCCGCAAGTCCAAGCCGGACTTCGCCGCCGAGGCCGCGCTGCTGTCAAAGGCCATGGGTGGCAAGCCGGTCAAGGTGACCTGGACGCGCGACGACGACCTGCATCACGATTACTTCCACACCGTTTCGGTTGAGCACATGGAGGCGATGCTCGGCGCCGACGGCCGCGCGCAGGCCTGGCTGCACCGCACCGCCGCATCCACCATCACCTCCACCTTCGTGGCCGGCGCAAAGAACGAAGCCGCCTTCGAGCTCGGCATGTCCGCGGTGAACATGCCGTTCGACATCCCCAACGTGCGCGTGGAGAATCCGGAGGTGGAAGCGCACACCCGCATCGGCTGGTTCCGCTCGGTGTCCAATATCCCCCACGCGTTCGCGGTCCAGTCGTTCGCGGCGGAACTGGCCACGGCTGCGGGGCGCGATCATCGCGACTACCTGCTGGCGCTGCTGGGCCCGGACCGCCGCATCGACCCGACCCAGTTGTCCGACGCCTGGAACTACGGCGAATCGCCGCAGCAGTATCCGCTCGATACCGGCCGCCTGCGCGGCGTGATCGAACTGGCCACGCGCGAAGCCGGGTGGGGCAGGAAGCTGCCGAAGGGACACGGGCTGGGACTGGCAGTCTGCTACAGCTTCGTGACCTACGTAGCGGCGGTGATCGAGGTGGTGGTCGGCGACGATGGCGGCATCAGCATCCCCCGCATCGACATGGCGGTGGACTGCGGCGCGCAGGTCAACCCGGACCGCATCCGCTCGCAGGTGGAAGGCGCCTGCATCATGGGCATCAGCCTGGCCACCACGGGCGAGATCACCTTCAAGGACGGACGCGCCCAGCAGGACAACTTCCACCAGTACGAGGTAATGCGCGCGCCGTCGGCGCCGCGCCAGATCCACGTGCACCTGGTGCCGGGCAAGTTCGACGCACCGCTCGGCGGCGTCGGCGAACCGGCCGTGCCGACCATTGCACCCGCGCTGTGCAATGCGATCTTCGCGGCTACGGGCAAGCGCATCCGCGCGTTGCCGGTCCGGGACCAGTTGAAGGCCTGAGCCTGAGCGGCGGGGCATTGCAATCGGCGCAGCAGCCTGCCTGCAATGCCCTGCACTCAATCCGATATTCTGTCCTGTTCGACGTCGGGGCGGCTGCAGTCGCCCGGTCAAGATACAACGCCAGTCGAGTTCGACTGCAAACCGGTATCCCCGACCTGCGCGAACGTCTTCTGCAAACGCGGCTCCTCTAGCCAAAACCCAACGGCCATCCTGACGAAAGCGCGCACTGATAGAATCCCGCAAGATGAATTCGACCGTGTAGCTGAAACGATCTAGGTGCCGCAGCATCTGCCGTGGTGTGCCACTGCATTGGTGACTGGTCACGCTACCCCGCCGTAGCTTGGGCGCAAATCAACGGCTGAGGAGAAGGGACGATGGATCGAATGCAATTCTTGCGGATCACTCCCCGCATATCGATGCTGGAAACGCAGCGGGTAGGCCGTTCACAATGACGCGCAAGCGAACTGCAACGCCTGCCCCTCCGCCCGGCGAGGAGGTCAACGCCGAGGCGCTTGTCGGCGACATACGTCGCCTGATTTGCGAGGCCCGCACGGGGCTTGCCGTCACGGTCAACGCCGCGTTGACGATACTATATTGGCGCGTCGGCCAGCGCATCGGCTCGGAGGTGCTTCGCGGCGAGCGCGCCGGGTACGGCGAGCAGATCGTCGTTTCCCTGTCGCGGCAGTTGGAGGCGGAGCATGGTCGTGGCTTCAGCGCCAAGAATTTGCGGCACATGCTGCGCTTCGCTGAGGTTTTTCCGAGCGAGGACATTGTCTACGCACTGAGTAGACAATTGAGTTGGACCCACCTCCGCAGCCTGATTTACATTGATGACCCGCTAAAGCGCGAGTTCTACCTGCAGATGTGCCGCGATGAGGGGTGGAGCACCCGCACCCTGCRGGACCGCCTGGACTCGCTGCTGTTCGAGCGCACCGCGTTGTCTCGCAAGGCGGATGAGCTTTTAACCGAAGAACTCACGGCGCTGCGAGAAAGGGGCGAACTGACCCCCAGCCTGGTACTCAAAGACCCCTATGTCCTCGACTTCCTGGGCCTGCAGGATCGCTATCTGGAGCGCGACCTTGAGGATGCCATCCTGCGCGAGTTGGAGCACTTTTTACTCGAACTGGGTGCAGGCTTCACCTTTGTTGCCCGTCAGAAGCGGCTGCAGATCGACAACGACGATTTCTATATCGATCTGCTGTTCTACAATCGCCGCCTCAAGCGTCTGGTGGCAATCGAGCTGAAACTGGGTGAGTTCAAGGCCGCCGATAAGGGACAGATGGAACTCTACTTGCGCTGGCTCGCCAAGCACGAGCAAGAGCCTGGGGAAGCACCACCGCTAGGCATCATCCTCTGCACTGGCAAGAAACGCGAGCACATCGAACTGCTGGAACTGGATCAAACTGGCATTCATGTCGCCGAGTACTTGACCGAGCTTCCGCCCCGGCAACTGCTGGAGCAAAAGCTCCATGAAGCGGTCGCGCTATCGAAGGCGAGGCTAGAGAATCGCGCCGGCGACACCAGTGGAAGGCTGGAGGCGGATGCACAATGACCGGAACGCCGGGTTACTGATCGGACTCGTCGCTCAAGGAGAAACAGGCGACCGATCACAGCAACCACCACCATTTGGCAACAGTCGTCACAACGATCGCAAGTGTCGGTCCTGTGTGATTCACTTCGGCTGCCGCCCCCTCCCCTGCCTGCACCGCTCGATCAACCGCAGCACCGTGGGCGAGCGTTCGTTCTTGCGATGTACCACGGCAAGCTGCGACGTCACCTCGTTGCGCGCCAGCGGCTTGAATACCACGTCGGGCGGCGCGAACGCGCGCATCGAAGCCGGGATCAGCGCCACGCCGAACCCGGCCGCCACCATGCTGATGATGGTGGCCATCTGGCTCGACAATGCCTCCACGCGCGGCTGGAAGCCGGCATTGCCGCAGATGGCAAGGGTGATGGCGTAGAAGCCGGTGCCGTGTTCGGTGTGCGTGCAGATAAACGTCTCGTCGCGCAGCATGGCCACATCGATGCGCGCACGGCTTGCCAGCGCGTGCGTGGCATGCAGCGCGA
Source organism: Cupriavidus sp. 05N39 (assembly GCF_056397325.1). Lineage (NCBI taxonomy): Bacteria > Pseudomonadati > Pseudomonadota > Betaproteobacteria > Burkholderiales > Burkholderiaceae > Cupriavidus > Cupriavidus sp. 05N39. The sequence continues at coordinate 23,663 of NZ_JBFTNE010000084.1, read as the reverse complement.
CCACGACCGCTTCCGCGGCGATATCGAACAAGGCCAGCCCCTCTGGCAAGGCTTGCAACGGCGGGCGGATAAAGCCGATATCGAGCGCGCCGCGCGCAACCGCGTCGAGCTGGGCCGGCATGTCCATCTCGCGCATGGCGAGCCGCACGGCCGGATAGTCCTGGCGGAAGCGATAGACAAGCCTCGGCAGCAAACCCGAGAGCGCGGCGGATGCCACGTAGCCAATGGACGCGCTGCCGACATCGCCACGGCTCGCGCTGGCGGTGGCCAGTTCGGCGTGCCGGACCTGCCGCAGGACGCCCAGCGCTTCCTCTTGGAAGACAGCGCCAACCTCCGTCAGCGCCAGCCGGCGCTTGCTGCGCGAAAGCAACGGCGCACCCGCCTCCTGCTCGATCCACCTGAACTGCTGGCTCAGCGCCGGCTGCGAAATGCCGAGGCGCTCCGCCGCGCGGCCAAAGTGCAGTTCCTCCGCCAGCGCGGCGAAGTATCGATAGTGTCGGAGTTCCAGGTTCATCGGGATGGCCAGTGCGCGCAATATAAGCCTAGCTTATCAATAATTAAGCCTCTTGTACTTGAACCTATCGATCCGGACGCCGCATGATGCATGGCTTGGCGGCGGCGAAGCCGCGGAACGGGAGCGTGTCRGGCATSGAATTGGTCAACAAACGGGTAGCAAGCTGCGGCGAGGCCATCGCCGATCTGCGCGACGGCGCCACCGTGATGGTGGGCGGCTTCGGCAGCGCCGGCCTGCCCGGCGGCCTGATCGCCGCGGTGCTGGCGCATGGCGCCAGGGATCTGATGGTGATCYCCAACAACGCCGGCTACGACGGCGAGGGCGTGGCGAGCCTGATCGAAGCCGGGCGCGTGCGCAAGCTGGTCTGCTCGTATCCGCTGACGGCCGGGGCCACGGCCTTTCGCGACGCCTACCGGCGCGGCGAAGTCGAGCTGGAACTGGTGGCCCAAGGCACGCTGGTGGAGCGCATCCGCTGCGCCGGGGCCGGGCTGGGCGGCTTTTACTGCCCCATCACCGCCGGGACCATTCTTGCCGAGGGCAAGGACACGCGCGAGATCAACGGCGTGCAGCACGTGCTGGAACTGCCGCTGCATGCGGATTTCGCGCTGATCCGCGCGCGCACCGCGGATCGCCTCGGCAACCTGGACTATCACCTGGCCGGGCGCAACTTCAATCCCGTGATGGCGACCGCCGCGCGCGTGGTGGTGGCGGAGGTCGACACGATGGTCGAGGCCGGCGCCATGAACCCCGAACATATCGTGACGCCGGGCATCTTTGTCCATCGCCTCGTCACCACCGACGGCCAATCCGCCAGGAGCGAACAATGATGCGATGGAACAGGGAGCAGATCGCCCGGCGCGCGGCGCAGGACATCCGCACGGGATCCTATGTCAACCTGGGCATCGGCCTGCCGACGCTGGTCGGGGACATGATCCCCCCGGAGCGGGAGGTCTTCCTGCATAGCGAGAACGGCATCCTGCATCTCGGGCCGCGCCCGCCGCCAGGCGAGGAAAACCCGGAACTGATCAACGCCAGCAAGCAGCCGGTGACGCTGCGTCCCGGCGCGGCGATCTTCGATTCCGCGCTGAGCTTTGCCATGATGCGCGGTGGCCATCTGGACCTGGCCATCCTGGGCGCCTATGAAGTGGCGGAAAACGGCGACCTGGCCAACTGGACCCGGGGCGATCCCAACACCCCGCCGGCCGTGGGCGGCGCGATGGAACTCGCCTTTGGCGCCCGCGAGGTCTGGGTGCTGATGGAACACACCACGCGCGACGGCCGCCCGCGCCTGCTGCGCCGCTGCACGCTGCCGTTGACCGCACGCGGCGTGGTCTGCCGCATCTATACGGACCTGGCAGTAATGCGCGTGACGCCCGACGGCTTGCGGGTGGAGGCAATGGCGGAAGGCATCACACTGGAAGCGCTGCAGGCGGTGACCGAGGCGCGCCTCCTGCCCTGACGCCCGTCAGCGGCCGGACACCACCCGCCCGATCCACGCGGCGAGGATGGCAATCACCTCCGCACGGTTGGTCTCGTTCAACGTCTCATGGCGTGCGCCGCCGAATACGTGGGACGACACATCGGTCTGCCCCGCCGCGCGATAGCGGCTGACCAGCGGCTCGAACCAGGCGAGGTGATTATTGACCGGATCACGGTCGCCGGTGAACAGGTAGATGGGCAGCCCCGGACGGATGCGGCGCAGCGTATCCGGCTCGGCCAGGCGCGCGCATTCGGCGAACATCGAGGCACGCGACGCCGGCGTGACGGTGAAACCGCACAGCGGATCGGCGATATACGCATCCACCTGTGCCGGGTCGCGGCTGAGCCAGTCGAAGGGCGTGCGGCTGTCCGGCACCCCGGCATTCATATCCTCGAGCTTGAAACCCGCCCGCGCCGCCTCCAGCATCAGGTCCACCGCGGTGGTGCCCGACAGCGCCGCGCCGGCGAGCAACTCGCTGTGCTCGGCCAGGTAGCACTGCGTGGCGAACGACCCCATGCTGTGGCCGAACAGGATCAGCGGCAGGCCGGGATGCTGCGCCCGCGAGTGCCGGCTGAGCACGGCCATGTCGTCCGCCAGTGCTGCAAAGCCACGCGGCCCGAAGTCACCAAGCTTATCCTGGGCGGCCGCATCGGCGCCATGCCCCCGGTGCTCGCTGGCATAGACCACGTAGCCCGCGCCCACCAGCGCTTCGGCCAGCGGCCGGTAGCGCAGCGCATGCTCGCCCATGCCATGCGCGATCTGCACCACGGCGCGCGGCGCCGCGCCTCCCTGCCAGCGATGGACCTCGATCTTGTGGTCGTCGTTGGAATCGAGACGGAAGTGGAAGTACGGTTCCGATGTCTGCATGCCAAGCCCTCGGTTAGCGCCGGCTTGTGTCGGGAGTGACGGTAGCGGCGCAACCATGGTACGCAAGAGCGCGTGGCGGGACTATCCGGGTTGGTCCTGTCGGCGGCGCCCAGCATGTGCCGGTGCGTCAACCCAGCCGCTTCACCACCGCGTCGGCAAATTGCAGCGTGGACGCCGAGCCCTTCAGGTCGCCGGTCCTGACCTGGTCCTCATTGAGCGCCAGGTCGATCGCCTTGCGCAGCCGCAACGCCAGGTCCTGCCGGCCTGCATGTTCGAGCATCAGGCCGGCGGCCAGCATCAGCGAAATCGGATTGGCAATGCCCTTGCCGGCGATATCGGGAGCCGAGCCGTGCACGGCCTCGAAAATGGCGGCGGTATCGCCGATATTGGCCCCCGGCGCCATGCCCAGCCCGCCCACCAGGCCGGCAATCTGGTCGGACAGGATATCGCCGAAGAGGTTGGTACAGAGCAGCATGTCGAACTGCCAGGGGTTGAGAACGAGCTGCATGGCGCAGGCATCGACGATGCGGTCGTCCATCTCCACGCGGCCCGCATAGTCCTGCGCCACCTCGCGCGCGGCTTCCAGGAAGATCCCGGTCAGTGCCTTGAGGATATTGGCCTTGTGCACCACGGTGATTTTCTTGCGCTGGTTCCTGACCGCGTACTCGAWGGCGAAGCGGGCGATGCGCCGGCAGGCGTCGCGCGTATTGGTGCCGGTGGAGACCGCCACGGCATGCGGGTCGTCGCCCACGGGGATGTAATAGTCGTGGGCCACGTAGAAGCCGCCCACGTTCTCGCGCACCAGCACCAGGTCGATGTTCTCGAAGCGTCCCGGCACCAGCGTGCGGGCGGGCCGCACATTGGCATAGAGATTGAAGGCTTCGCGCAGGCGCACGTTGACCGAACGGAAGCCGCCGCCGACGGGCGTGGTCAGCGGGCCTTTCAGCGCCAGGCCGGTACGGCGAATGCTGTCGAGGGTAGCCTCGGGCAACGGGTCGCCGCCCTGGGCGATGCCCGCCATGCCGGCCTGCTGTACGTCCCAGGAGAATGGCGCGCCCAGCGCGTCCAGCACCTTGACGGTGGCCTCCACCACTTCCGGCCCGATGCCGTCGCCGGGGATCAGGGTGGCGGGGATCTGATTGGCTGCTCGGATTTCCATATGCTTGTCCTTTGGAGGAATTGGGCGGCGCGCCGGCGGGGGAGCCGAGGCGGGCTTTCGCTCACAAGCATAGATTACGCCCGTGACAATCGGGCCCGACCGCGCATGAGCAGGCAATGACGGACCGGAACCAAGGACACGGCGTGGCAACGAACGCTTGCCGAAAGCCGGGATGAAGACATCCCGGCTGCGGCGCTCCCCTCAGGCGGCACGCTGCAGCGGCGATCTGCGGCTGGCGCCGAACAACGGCGCGGCGCGGTCGGCGGCCAGGCGGATGCGCTCGGCCAGCGCATCGCTGCTGACCTGGTGGTTCTGGAAATCGCCGGGGCTGCCATACACGCCGATCGGTAGCGTCAGCGCCTGCAGGAATCCGAACAAGGGCCGCAGCTGATGCTCCAGCACCAGCGCGTGCCGGTCGCTGCCACCCGTGGCCGCCAGCAGCACGGGCTTGCCGGCCAGCGCCTCCTGCCCCACCAGGTCGAACAGATGCTTGAAATGGCCGGGATAGGACCCGCGATAGACAGGCGCCGCCACCACCAGCAGGTCGGCGGACTCGATCGCAAGCAGCTCGTTTTCAATCTCCGGCGGCAGTTCGGCGCGCGTCAGCGCGGCGCCCAGTGGGCGGGCGATCTCGCCCAGGTTGACGATATGGCTGTGCAGCAGCAGCTTGCCATCGAGCTCGCCAAGCAACGCCCGCACCAACGCGAGCGTGCGCGAGGGCTGTTGCGTACTGCCGTTGACGGCGACCACTTTCAGCGGTGTAGCCATTGGAAAAACCTCCTGTCGATATCGATTGGTCCTGGATTCGCGCATTGCAATGCCTGCCCGGTGCCGCGCTTGCGACAGCGCCGTTGTCCGCAGGCTTTGTCCGTCTCAAGCGGTCGCTTACAAGTCCCTCACGATAGCGCAGCACAGCAAGCCGCCGAAGGACGAAATTCGTCTTTGCATAGATGCGTGGGGTGTATATGCGAATGCGAATCCCGACCGCCATCGCGTGCGCTGCGGCCCTCCCCCGCTTCGCGCCGGCTGTGCGGATTTCGCGTTTGCATATCCGGAATCACTCGCTCGCGAGCGCGAGGCGCAGGCCATGCCGGGATTGGTCTGGCCTGCCCGCGCTGGCACATGGCAAGGCAGGGAAGAGGCCGCGTCGACGCAGGGGGAGCTGAAACTGGAAGCAGCGGGGCAATCCCTGACTGCCGCGCCCGACGACGCCTACTGGCAGGCCCGTCCGCAGGCCGCCAGGCGCAGGGAGAGCCGGAATACCGCGCAGCAGGCGCTGACGGCCGCAGCATGATCGCCGCAGCCGCCCTGGAACTGGATACCGCCGCCGGCACGCTGCTGCTCTGCCGGCCGGACGGGCAACGCCAGTCGCTCGGTCACGCCGGGCAACCAGCCACACCGTTCTCGTACTACGGCGCCACCTTGGCTGCCTGGTACGCAGCGTAGAGCTTCTTGAACACAGGGCCGGGCTCGCCGCTGCCGATGGTCTTGCCGTCGATGGTCACCACCGAGAGGATCTCCTTGCTGGCCGACGTCAGCAGTACCTCGTCGGCAGCCATTACCTCGTCCTGCGAAATCCGGCGCGCTTCCAGCGAGATATCCAGCGCCGCGCACAACTCCTCCATCCAGCCGTAGCGGATGCCTTCCAGGATCAGGTTGTCCTTCGGCGGCGCCGAGACCCGGCCCTTGCCGACCACCCAGACATTCGACGCCGAGGCTTCGGTCAGCGCGCCGTCGCGGAACTGGATGGTCTCGGTGACACCATGCTCCGCCGCGTTCTGCGCCGCCAGCACATTGCCCAGCAGGGAGGTCGACTTGACCTGGCAGTGCAGCCAGCGCTTGTCCTCGGCCGTCACGCAGGCCACGCCCTTCTCGCGCATGTCCGCCGACGGCAGCGACATGGGGTTGGTCATGATCAGCACCGTCGGCGTCACCTCCTTGGGGAAGGCATGGGTGCGCCGTGCCACGCCGCGCGTGACCTGAATGTAGACCATCTGGTCGCTCAGGCCGTTGGCGCGCACCACGCGGTCGATCAGCGCCATCCACTCCGGCTCGGCGTGCGGGTTGGGAATGCCGATGGTTGCCAGGCTGCGCGCCAGGCGGGCCAGGTGCTGGTGCAGGCGGAAGGGCTTGGCGCCATAGATGGGGACGACTTCATACACGCCGTCGCCAAAGATAAAACCGCGGTCCAGCACGGGGATGCGGGCTTCTGACAAAGGCGTGAGTTCGCCGTTGAGGTAGACGATTTCGTCGTTCATGTTGGGTAGCGCCAGGGTGGGGAGAGCGGTAAAGGACGGAAGCGGAATCCGTCGGTTGACGCATTGTTCCATAAGCCCCGGCGGGCGCTTATGCAAAATCGGCATGAACTGCCCGAGGACGGCCCCGGGGGCCACCGCGTGATGCCTGTATCACTACGGGCAGTTGGCCATCCTTGAGCCCGCCGCAAGAATCATTTGCCTGTTACAGGGTTTTTGCAAAAGCGGCCCGTCCCGATAATCCATACATCATCCCGGCAATACCGCCGGGCGGCCCGGGCCCCAGGTCCATCCAGGGCCGGCCCCCTGTGGCCGCTTCTTGCCTGGCCAAACCGACGAGCGAGAGAAACCATGCTGTTCACCCCCTACACCTTCGGCCATATCACCACCCGCAACCGCATCGTGATGCCGCCCATGACCCGTTCGCGTGCCGCCGCCGGCGACGTGGCAACGGACCTGATGGCCGAGTATTACAGTCAGCGCGCCACTGCTGGCCTGATCATCTCGGAAGGCACGCAGATCAGCCGGCAAGGCCAGGGCTATGCCTGGACGCCTGGCATCTACAGCCCCGGACAGGTCACAGCATGGCGCAAGGTCACCGACGCAGTGCACGCCGCCGGCGGCAAGATCTTCGCGCAGCTCTGGCACGTCGGCCGCGTGTCGCATACCACGCTGCAGCCGGGTAACACCGCGCCAGTATCGTCGTCGGCGCTGGTCGCCGAGGGCGTCAAGGTGTTTGTCGATGCCACCGGCCAGGGCCCGCAGGGCGGTGTCGGCGAGATGATCCAGCATTCCGCCCCGCGCGCGCTGAACATTGACGAGATCCCCGGCATCGTGGCCGACTACGCGCAAGCGGCGCGCAACGCGCTGGCAGCCGGCTTCGACGGGGTCGAACTGCATGGCGCCAATGGCTACCTGATCAACCAGTTCATCGACTCGCAGGCCAATACCCGCGGCGACGAATACGGCGGCTCGCTCGCCAACCGGTTGCGCTTCCTCAAGGAAGTCGCGCAAGCGGTGACCGACGTAGTCGGCAAGGACCGCATCGGCGTGCGCCTGGCGCCGCTCACCACGCTGCAAGGCGCGGTCGACGATACGCCCGAAGCGACTTACCTTGCCGCGGCACACGCGCTCGGCCAGATCGGCGTGGGCTATATCCATATCGCCGAAGCAGACTGGGAAGACGCACCCGTGATGCCAGCCACGTTCAAGGAAGCGCTGCGCGCCATCTATCCCGGCACGCTGGTCTACTCGGGCAACTACAGCAGGGCACGCGCGGAAGAAGCGCTCACTAAAGACTGGGCCGACCTGATCGGCTTCGGGCGCCCGTTTATCGCCAACCCTGATCTGCCCTACCGGCTGCAGCACGATCTGCCGCTCAATGCCGGCGACCGCTCGAAGTATTTCGGCGGCGGTGCCGCGGGATACACCGATTACCCGAGATTTACGCCGCAGGGCGAGAGCGAAACCAAGGCCGCGGCCTGAGCCGCTGCCGGTGCGCTGCCGTGCTTTCATGAAACGGGCGATGAAGCGGCCCGCGCCGTGCAACTGGCGTCGGCAGCGTAGAAGGCGCCCGTGGATGTCAACAAAAGCGATATCGCCACCGGGCTGCCAAGCACCTGGCGGCACGGATCGGAGGCCAGACGTACAACGAAGCCAGCAAACACACCGGATTCGTACCATTTAGGACGTGTCCGATTTCATTGCCAGCATGCCGCCAGTAAACTGGCGGCATGCCTTCCGCTGCCGCCCCCCTTCCCTCCGACATCCACGCCCTGCAGGCGCTGAGGCGCGCGCGCGCCGGGTTGCTGCCCGAACGGGACGCTACGCTGCGGCAGCGCAATGCGGAGGTATCGCAGTCGATGCGCGCGCCGGCCCGCGAACCGCACTAATGCCCGTTGGACAATTCTATGAAGATTGCACTGCTCGCGGATCTGTCGCTTAAGGCCAGGATCATGGCAGAGGCCCTCTCCCGCGCCGGGGTGTATTGCCACACCTACCACGCAAGCCGCGAGTTCTTTCGCGGCATCGACCAGTCCGGTTACGATGTCCTGCTGGTTGACCACGAACTGGCCGACCTGCCCGCGGTTGAGGCTGTGTGCGCGCTGCGCAGCGCCGGGCGCTGCAAGGTGCCGGTGCTGGTGGTTTCCAACCGCCGTGACGAGGACTCGGTCGTCAATACCCTGCAAGCCGGGGCCGACGACTATATGATCCACCCCCTGCGCTTGCGCGAACTGGTGGCCCGCCTGCACGCGCTGCAGCGCCGCGCGGCCTCGCACCAGCAAGCCCCGAGCCCGGACATCACGGTCGGCCACTATTCACTGGATTGCCAGTCGCACCAGGCCGTGTTTCAGGGGCGCCGCATGCCCCTGACCCCCAAGGAGTTCGATCTTGCTTCGCTGCTGTTTTCCAGCGTCGGCCGCGTCTTGTCCCACGCCTACATCGAATGCGCGATCTGGGGCTATGCGCTGCCGCCGCGGTCGCGCGCGCTGGCCAGCCTGGTGTCGCGCCTGCGCGCGACCCTGGAGCTGCATCCCCGGAATGGCCTGGTCATCATGGTCGTGTATGGCCACGGTTATCGCCTGGATGAAACCGGTGCCAGGCGGCAACGGCCGAGCCCGCACATGATTGGCTGAGCGACGGCTGCCGCGCCGGCTTCGGTAACATCCCATCCGTGGCGCCTCAATCCCAAACCGGCGCCAACCCCTCCGGACTAGTCAGCCTCCCGCCCCTCTCCAACCCGGCAATCCCTGCCATCTCTGCCTCCGACAAGCGCACATCAACGGCCCCCAGATTACTCTTCAGGTTAGCCCGCTTGGTCGAAGACGGAATCACCGCATAGCCAAGCCGCATGGCCCAGGCCAGCACCACCTGCGCAGGCGTGGCGCCGTGCCGCTGCGCGATCTCCCGGATCACCGGGTCCTGCAGCGCCTTGCCGTAGGCCAGCGTCATATACGACGTAATGTGAATGCCCTGGCTGCGCGCGAAGTCCGCGACCTTGCGGTTCTGCAGGAAGGGATGCAACTCGATCTGGTTGGTGGCGATCGCTCCGGCGCCAACGGCATCGATCGCCTGCCGCATCAGGTCGACGGTGAAGTTGGATACACCGATCTGACGGGTAAGCCCTTGCTCGCGGGCCTCGGCCAGCGCCGTCATGCATTCGGCGACCGGGACCGTGTTGTCCGGCGACGGCCAATGGATCAAGGTCAGGTCGACATGGTCGGTGCGCAGCCTGGCGAGACTCTCCTTCAGACTGGGCACCAGTCTGTCGCGTGAGAGATTCTCGACCCAGATCTTGGTCGTCACGAACAGGTCGGCACGGGCGACGCCGCTCTCGGCGATGGCCTGGCCGACTTCGGCCTCGTTGCCGTAGATCTGCGCGGTGTCGATCGCGCGGTAGCCAACGTCGAGGCCGTTGCGCACGGAATCGATGACAGTCTGGCCTTGCAGGCGGAAGGTACCGAGGCCAAGGGCGGGAATGGGCATTGTTGTTTCCTGATTCGGGGTTGTATCTGGCCGATGGGGCCATGGCTTGCCGCAACGCAAGCCTTGCTTGCCTTCACAGCGAACATGCCCCGAGTATCCGCGCTGCCCGCCGCGAGAAAAACCATGTCCCGCGCAGAAGATACTTGATTCCGGAGCAAGAATGGAGCGCGCGCTGCCTCCGCTATTGCCGCGCGGGCGGGAGATAGGGCTCCACCCGCGCCCCGTCCATGGCATAGCCGGCGTAGCCCATCATGGTGTCTGCCCGCTCGACCCGCATCGCGCCGCCGATCCACACGGTGTCCATGGTGCGCAGCCCCGGCAACGGCTTGTCCGTGCGGACGTGGATGACCTGGTTGGCGGGCGGCGGTGGCACGTGGATGCACGCGCCGAAGTACGGCACCAGCAAGAACTCGCGAATCGCCTCGCCTTCTGCGTCGAGCGAAACCACAAAACCGGCAAGACGTACCGCCGCGCCAGCCAGCGCGGGTTCAACGGGCGCGTTCTTCCAGTACTGCCGTGCCTTGTACAGGGCAATCTGCGCGCGGGGATCGGCGTCGTCGAGCTCGTCGAGCTTCAGGCCCTTGAACGGCGCCAGCGGGTCCCAGCCCTTTGGCAGCAGATCTCGCCACGCTATCTCGCGGAAGGCGGGGTCAGGCGTGGAAGGCGCGACGGCAGGGCGCAACGCCTCGCCTACTGCATAGGCGGATGCGTGCGCGGCGGCGCCCGCAGTGGCGCCGGATTCGGGCTCGGACAGCGGCCGGAAGAAATATGCCGCGCCTCCGCCGGCCAGCGCGATGACAGTGAGCGCAATCAACGTGCGCCGGAAGCGGGCAGGCATTGGCGTCCTCGTCTTCATGTCGTCGGCATCAGCCCGTCGGCCAGGCTCAGGCGATAGGCGCGCCATCCAGGCAGCAGGCTCACGCAGAAGCCGGCGCCCACCGTGGCGGCCAGCAGCGGCCATTCGCCGGGCGTGGGCCAGGCTGCGGGCACCGTTACGCCGAAGGCGGATTGCAGGTAAGGGCCGGACACCGCCGCCAGCACCGTCACCAGCGCGAGGCCAAGGAGCGCGCCCGCCAGCATCACCACCAGCCCTTCCAGCGCCAGCATCGCCAACAGGTCGCCCGGCCGTGCGCCGACCGAGCGCAGGATGGCGAGTTCGCGCCGCCGCTCGCCCAGCGCGGCAAGAATGGACGATACCAGCCCCGCCAGCCCGACCACCACCACCAGCCCCGACACCACCAGCAACGCGCGCTCGGCGACACCGGTCACGCGCCATAGCTCATCCAGCGCCACGCCCGGCAGCACCGCCATCAGCGGCTCATGCGGGTCTTCGGCAATCTCCCGCTGCACGGTGAAGACTTGCGACCTGAGCTTCAGTCCGACCAGCACGCCGGTCACGCTATGGGGCGTCAGGTCGAACTTGCGTACCTGCTCCGGGAGGATGGCAAGGCCCGGCAGCGGCATGCCGCCCTCCCAGCCAAGGTGGATGGCCTGCAGCGCTTCCAGCCCGATATGCACGGTGCGGTCCACCGGCGTGCCGGTGCGCGCCAGGATGCCGCTCACGACGAAGGGCCTGTCCTCATGCCCGGCATGGCCTGCGTGCGCCGGCCCGTCGCCATCGCCATCCCCGTGGCTCAATACAATGCGGTCGCCCACGCGATAGCCCAGCCGGTTTGCCACCTCGGCGCCGAGCACGGCATCGAACAGCGCCGCGAACGGCTTGCCCTGCGCGAGGACCAGCGGTTGCCGGTCGCCGTAGCGGTAATGCACGAAGTAGCCGGGGGTGGTCGCCAGCACCGGGAAGCCGCGGTGCGAGTCGCCCAGCGAAAGCGGAATGGTCCACGCCACGGCCGGATGGCCTGCCAGCCGCCGGGCGCTGTCCCAGCTCATATTGTTGGTCGTGCCGCCAAGGTGGAACACGGTGTACAGCATCAACTGGACCGGGCTGGTGCGCGCGCCCACCACCAGGTCGGTGCCGGACACCGATTGCGCAAAACTCGCCCGTACCTGGTGCCGGATGCGCTCCACGCCCAGCAGCATGGCGGTGGACATGGCAATCGCCAGCAGCATCAGCAGCAGGTTGAAGCGGCGGTTCCATGCGCTGCGCGCGGCCATCGCGAGCATCAGCATCACGCCGGCCCCGCCGCATGCGGCGCATGGGCCGCCGGCAACGACAACCGCCGCTGGAAGCGCGTGGCCAGGCGTTCGTCATGGCTGACAAACACCAGGCTGGCGCCGGCAATTCCGCATTCCCGCTGCAGCAAGTCCATGAAAGCCTGCTGTCGCGGCGCGTCCAGCGCGGAAGTGGGTTCATCGGCAAGCACGAGGCGCGGCCGGCCGATCAGCGCTCGGGCCGCCGCCACGCGCTGCTGCTGGCCGACGGAAAGCCGGGTCACGGCACGCTGCCACAGCGCACGCGGCAGGTCGAGCTGCGCAAGCAGCGCATGCGCGGCGGCTTGCGGCGTCGCGCCCTGCGCCGCGCTGCGCTCGCGACGGCTGCGCGAGAAGCGGCACGGCAGCAGCACGTTGTCCACGACGGAAAGATAGGGCAGCAGGTTGAACTGCTGGAAGATGAGGCCGATATGGTCGGCCCGGAAGCGGTCGCGCCGCGGCGCGCTAAGCGCATCCGGCGCCGTGCCCAGCACGCGCAGGCTGCCCCGCTGGGGCGCCAGCACCCCGGCCAGCACCGACAGCAAGGTGCTCTTGCCGCTGCCGCTCTGGCCACAGACGAATACCTGCTCGCCCGCGTCCAGCCGGAACCGGTCGAGCCGCAGGCAAGGCGCGGCCTGCCCGGGCCATGTGAACGCGATGCCCCGCAGGTCGATGACGGGATCGCCGTTGGTGCCGTTCGCCGCGTTGATCAGGTCGATCCCGCTGGTATTGCTGGCCATCCGATGCCCTCCTCGCGCCGCCAGGCATAATGCAACAAAGTTGCATTATGCTGTCAGCCGGAGAAGGAAGGCAATAGCGCACGTGACGCCGGGCGATCGGATGCCACGTTGGCGAGCCCTTGCGCGGCATCAAACGGGAGCCATCCTGTGAATCCGTTCGGTACACTTATAGTCCCGTCGAGACCGCCCGGATCAATGCGCCCGCTCAAATGATCCGCGCCTCCGGCCAACGAATGCAGATACATCACTCCATGCTCAAGGAAACAGCGGAAGCCCGCCCCACACGCCGTTATGTGGAGAAACGCGACGCGATTCTCGACGCGGCTGCCCGCCTGTTCAACCGGAAGGGCTTGCGTGGCGCCACGCTCTCGGACGTTGCGCAGGAAGTCGGGCTCAGCACCAACAGCATCACCTACTACTACCGCAAGAAGGAAGACCTTGTGGTGGCCTGCCTGATGCGCACGATTGACGAGATGGCGGGCATCGCCGACGCCACGGCCGACGAGCCCGGCCCGGAGGCACGGGTGCGCCGGTTTATCGCGCTGTTCTTCGAGCGGCTGGCCAGGACGGCAACGGGAGAGCGCCCGGAGCTGATGAGCTTTCGCGAGATCCGCTCGCTGCCGGACACCCACGCGGACGTTGCCTTCGAGGCGTATACCGACATGTTCCGGCGTATCCGCAAGCTGCTGCGTGCGGAAGCACCGCGGAGCCCCGCGCAACGCAGCGCGCTCAGCGCGGCAGCGCACTTGCTGCTGTCGCTCACCAGCGGCGCGATGACATGGGTCGAGCGCTACGAACCGCAGGACTACCCGAAAGTCGCGGAAACGGTCGTGGATCTGCTGCTCAACGGCTTTGCGTCGCCTTCCTCGAAATGGGACGACACCACTCCCGCCTCGCCGCCGCTGCCGGTGATCGACACACCCGAGACAACTCAGGAAGCCTTCCTGCGCGCCGCTACCGAGTTACTCAACGAACTGGGCTATCGCGGCGCCTCCGCGGATCGCATTTCCGCGCGGCTGAATCTCACCAAGGGATCGTTCTATCACCACAATGAGAACAAGGACGACCTGATTTCCGCCTGCTTCGACCGCATGTTCGCGGTCATCCGGGATGCGCAGTCGAAGGTGGAGGAAGGGCCGGGCACGGGCTGGGACAAGTTGTGCGCGATCTCGCGTGCGCTGGTGAGCTATCAGTTCTCTAGCAAGGGGCCGCTGCTGCGGCTGACCATCTATGGGGCGCTGCCGGAGGAGATGCGCAAGGAGAAGATGTTGACGATGAGCCGGCTGTCTGCACGGTTTACGCGGTTTCTGGTGCAGGGGATGCAGGATGGGTCGATCCGGCCGATGGATCAGTCGATTGCTTCGTTGCAGGTGAATGGGATGATTAATGCGGCGGTGGAGTTGCAGCGGTGGGTGCCGGATGCTTCGGGGGGGAATGCTGGGGATTTGTTTATTCGGCCTTTATTTATGGGGTTGTTTTCTGGGGRGTGATGGGGGTTTCTATTTTTCGGTGTGTTTTTTGGGGGATGATGGCTTTATTTTGGTGGTGTTGGTTTTTGCACCCAAAAGCGTACGACATCCCCCTGCGGGGGACGCCGGTCACTCTTCTTTGCTTCGGCAAAGAAGACTAACGAGAAGAAAGCCGACCCTGCCGGGGGCAGAGCAATAAGGCTCTCGAATATCGATGGTTTCGTCGTGCGGCCCAGAGTGCCGGCTAGCTTCTGCCGGTACCGGCTTGACTGACCACGAGCCTGCCAGCTTCCGGGATTCGTGGTGAGGCCCCCGGTAGCAGACATCACTTGCTTCAAGCCGTCTGTCGCTCGCGTAGTGGCCGCCCACGAAGTTGCAGGCGCACCGGTTCCGTCGTGGGCGCGGTGGCACCGGGTTGATATGCCCAAGACCCTGATCACCGCGCCCGCCCCACCACGAAACCATTGGCAGGCGATGTATCGTGGTGCTTCGCRCCGGTAACGGCAGATGGCCGAATGGGCAAGGATTCCGCTACCGGGGGYCGCACCACGAATCCCGGAAATTGGCAGATTCGTGACCCTGCAAGCTGGTACCGGCAGAAGCTAGCAGAACTGCTGGCCGYACGACGAAATCACCAATGCGAAATAGCCTGATTGCTCTGCCCCCGGCAGGGTCGGCTTTCTTCTCGTTAGTCTTCTTTGCCGAAGCAAAGAAGAGTGACCGGCGTCCCCCGCAGGGGGATGTCGTATTCCTTTGGGTGCAATAACCAACACCGCCAAATTAAAATCAAACTCAAATCAAATTTAGAGAAAATTCAGACCAAAAAACAATACCCTACCCCTCCAAATGGCAAGCCACCATCTGCCCACCCCCCCTCTCCCTCAACACCGGATCCTCCACCCTACACCGCTCAGTAGCCTGCGCGCAGCGCGGATGAAACCTGCACCCCGACGGCGGATTCAACGGACTCGGCACCTCCCCTTTCAGCACAATCCGCTCCCGCCTTTCCTCTGCCTCGACACTGGCCACCGGCACGGCGGACAGCAACGCCCTGGTATAGGGATGCCGCGGATTCGCATATAGCTCGTCACGGCTGGCGATCTCCACAATGCGCCCGAGATACATCACGGCAATCCTGTCGCTGATGTGCCGCACCACCGCGAGATCGTGGGCAATAAAGACATAGGTCAACCCAAGCCGCCGCTGCAACTCCATGAACACATTGACCACCTGCGCCTGAATCGACACGTCCAGCGCGGAGACCGGCTCGTCGCAGACAATCAGGCTGGGCTCCACGGCCAAAGCGCGGGCAATGCCGATGCGCTGGCGCTGTCCCCCGGAAAACTCGTGCGGGTAGCGGTCCGCCATGTAGGGCAACAGCCCCACCATCTGCAACAGCTCCGCGATGCGCGCGCCATAACGCGCCTTGTCGCTCGCCATGCCATGCACCTCCAACGGCTCACCGATGATATCGCGCACCTTCATGCGCGGATTCAGCGATCCGAACGGGTCCTGGTAGACCATCTGCACGCTGCGCCGGAAGTTCTTTTCCTGCGCCTTGCTGAAGGTGGAGAAGTCGTCCCCGTCGAAGGCGATCCGTCCGCCGCTGGCGGCGAGCATCTTGATGATGGCCAGCCCGGTCGTGGATTTTCCGCAGCCGCTTTCACCAACGAGGCCGAGCGTCTCGCCACGCCTGAGCGTGAACGACACGCCGTCCACGGCCTTCACAGATCCCACTTGACGCTTGATGAAGAGGCCCTTGGTCACGGGGAAATGAACCTTGAGGTTCTCGACGCGCAGGATCTCGTCGCCAATCTCGCCATACCGGGGCGCGGCAGACGCCGCCTGTGTCTCAGTCTGCATCATGGAGGAAGCATGCCTTGTAGTGGTTCGGGCGAACGGCGCGCAGCGCCGGGCGCGACAGGGCGCATTGATCGGAGGCGAGCTTGCAGCGCGGCATGAAGGCACAGCCGGGCGGCAGCGCGGTCAGGTCGGGCGGCTGGCCGTCGATCGGCACCAGCGGCTGACGGGTATCGCCGTCAATGCGCGGCACCGAGGCCATCAGGCCACGCGTGTACGGGTGCGACGGATGGCCATACAGCTCCCGCGCGCTCGCGGTCTCGACCATGCGCCCGCCGTACATCACGGCCACGCGATCGGCATAGCGCGCCACCACGCCCAGGTCGTGCGTGATCAGGATCAGCGCCGTGTCCGACTTGCTGGCGAGATCCTTCAGCAAGTCGAGAATCTGGGCCTGCACCGTGACGTCGAGCGCAGTGGTCGGCTCGTCGGCGATGATCAACTGCGGCTTGCAGGCCAGCGCCATGGCAATCATGGCGCGCTGGCGCATGCCGCCCGAGAACTGGTGCGGATAGGCGCCCAGCCGGCTTTCCGCTTCCGGGATCTGCACCTTGCCGAGCAGCTCGCCGGCAATGCCGAGCGCGGTCTTCCACGGCATGCCCTGATGCAGGTTCATCGGCTCGGCGATCTGCTTGCCCACGGTCAGCGCCGGATTCATCGAGGACATCGGCTCCTGGAAGATCATGGCGATGCGGTTGCCGCGAATCGCGCGCATGCGCGCCGGACTGAGCCGCAGCAGGTCTTGTCCGTCGAACAGGATCTCGCCCGCTTCGATCCGCCCGGCCGGGCTGGGAATCAGCCCGAGGATCGACAGCGCGGTCACGCTTTTTCCCGAGCCGGATTCGCCGACGATAGCCAGCGTCTCGCCCGGCGCCACGTCGAACGAGACCTGGTCGACCGCCGTCACCACGCCGCGGTCTGTACGGAACCGCGTAGTCAGCTTGTTCACCTGCAGAATGGGCTGCGTCATGCGCCTCCTCCGAGCGGCAAAGTGGCAAAGTGGCCAATTGCCTGAATGACAGTATTGCGCGGGCCGGGCGCTCCGGCCCGCGCGTTCGCGTCACGGGTTCAGAATCCCATCTTCTTCTTCATGTCCTGGTCGATCCACATCCGCGCGTAGATCGGGCCGGGACGCACCGCGCCCGCACGCAGTTCGGCGTCGTAGTTCCTCACCCAGGGCCACCATGCGGTGTACTGGTAAGGGATCGGCAGCCAGATATACGGCGCATCCGCCAGCACGTCCCGCGTCAGCGCGCGCAATGCCTCCTGGCGGCGGCCGAGGTCGCGCATCTGGAAGGCTTCGTTCACGCGCTGCTCGTACTTCGGATCGCCCCACTGCGCAGCATTCCACACCTGGCCCTTCACGAAGCTCTTGCGGATCGTGGTGGTCGGGTTGGTATGCCCGTTGCTCATCAGGTAGCCGGGCGCATTGGTCTTGGTGGTCATGGCCGACAGGAAGGCGCCGTACTCCATCGGCTGGATCTCGATGCGCACGCCGACCTGTTCGAGATAGGCTCCGATCAGCGGCAGCAGCTCCAGGTGCTCGGGCTGGCAGGCGCATACCTGCACCTTGAACGTGAAGCCTTTCGCATACCCCGCCTCCGCCAGCAGCTTGCGTGCCTTGTCCGGGTTGTAGGTGAACAGCTCCTTCACCTGTTCCGGCATGGCGCTCAGCGGTTCGAAGTAGCCTGCGTAATCCGGATGCTGCGGATAGGCGAACAGTTCGGCATTGCCGCCGTAGAACTGCTTGACGATCTCCTGCTTGTTGACCGCCATGTTCAGCGCGCGCCGCACCCGGACGTCGTTGAACGGCTTGGTGTCGACGCGCAGCGCCACGTACTGGCCATTGGTCGACAACCAGCGCGACCACTTGAGCGCCGGCGCGCTCTTCTTGAGTTCATCGACAGCGGTCCAGCGGACATACTCCAGCACGTCGAGCTTGCCGGTGCGCAGCATGGTGTTGCGGGTGGACTCGTCCTTGACCGTGCGCAGTACCACCTTGTCGACGAAGGGYAGCTTGTAGTCCTTGCCGCCGATCTTGTCGCTGTCCCAGTATTGCGCGTTCTTGGTATAGGTGCTGGAAGTGCCCTGCACGAAGTTGCTCAGCAGGAAGGGCCCGCTGCCGTTCACATTCTTCCAGTTGCCAGCGCCGGCGGCCGCCACTTCCTTGGGCATGATGCCGGAGTAGTAGCCCCAGCCAAAGCGGTAATCCCATTCGGCGTTGTATTCCTTGAAGCGGAATACCACGGTGTACTTGTCGGTCGCCTCGACCTTGGTGAGGTGGTCGTAGTAGGTCGGGATCTTCTTGGCGCTGCTGTTCATCCGGGTATAGCTGAAGACCACGTCGTCGGCCACCAGCTCGCGCTCTTCCATCACGCCGGCCTTGGCGGGAAACTTGACGCCCTTGCGCAGCCTGACTTCCAGCGTCAGCGGATCGACCCACTTCCAGCTCTCGGCAAGCTCGCCGCGGATCGCATCCTCCGGCAGCCAGGCGTCCGCCTGGAAGGCATATTTGCCGCCGTTGCGCCTGGACTTGGAAAGATCGGCCACGAAGAGCTGCTCGTAGACCTGCCCGGTATCGTAGTTCTGCTTCCAGTTCCAGTCTGCCAGGTCCCAGGACAAGGCCGAGATGGTCGGATACATCGAGCCGATTTCGAGATTGCCGCCGTATTTCGGCGCTTCGGCCTGCGCACTGGCCACGCCGGCGGACAGCGCCAGTGCCACGCCCGTTGCCACCGAGACTATTGTTCTTTTCAAACCGCGTCCCTCCATCGTTGTCTCCTAGTTGCGCCCGTCAAGTCGCGACGCAAGCGATGCGCCCGCGCCCCTGGATCCTCCCGGGCCGGCGTCATGGCGCCGGCCTCTGGTATCGCGTTACCGCGTGCCGCGCATGCGCGGATCGAGCAGGTCGCGCAGTGCGTCGCCATAGACGTTGATGGCATAGACGACCACGGTGAGGCAGATGCCGGGGGCCAGCGCCAGCCAGGGCCCCTGGAACATGAAGGTACGGCCGTTGCCGGAGAGCATGCCGCCCCAGGTCGGCGCCGGCGGCGGCACGCCGAGCCCGAGGAAGGACAGTCCGGACTCGGCCAGGATGGCCGTGCCCACGCGCGTGGTGAACAGCACGATGATGGGCGGCAGCACGTTGGGCAGGATATGGCGCCACAGGATGCGGCCGGTGGAAGCGCCCATGGACTGCGCGGCGTGGACGTACATGTTCTCGCGTACAGAGACCACCGCGCTGCGGATGATGCGCGATCCGCCGACGCCCAGCAACAGGCCAAGCGTGCCGATGATCTGCCAGCTGCCCGGGCCGAGCACGGACACCACCACGATCAGGATCACCAGGTCCGGAAAACTCATCCACGCATCCACCATGCGCTGCACGATCAGGTCGAATTTGCCGCCAAGGTAGCCCGACAGGATGCCGATCACCACCGACACCGCTGTGGCCAGCGTGGCGGCCGACAGCCCGATGATCACGGAAAGCTGCGCCCCGTACAGGCAGCGCGACAGCATGTCGCGCCCGAGGTTGTCGGTGCCGAAGGGATGCGCCCACGACGGTGGCTGCAGCCGCTTCATCATGCTGATCTCGTTGACGCCATATGGCGCCAGCCAGTCGGCGAAGACGCCGCAGAACAGGAAAATCAGGCAGATCACCGCGCCGGCGGCGCCCAGCGGCTTCTCCCGGAAAAGGCGCTTCACCAGGGCAAGGGCAGCGACAGCCCAACCCGTGCCGGACATCTCCCGCGGCGGTTGCACCGCCTGGATTGCGGGGGCGTTTGCGATTGGACGGGCCATCAGCGATGCCTCACTTTCGGATCGAACAGCCCGTAGCTCAGGTCCACGAGCAGGTTGATAAGCATGACTGCCACGCCGACCACCAGGAACACACCGGTGATGACGGGATAGTCCCGCTGGTTGACCGCGTCCAGCAACAGCAATCCCATGCCCGGCAGCGCGAAAATCTGCTCGATCACCACCGCGCCGCCGATCAGCAGCGGCGCTTGCAGGCCGATAAGCGTCACCACCGGGATCAGCGCGTTGCGCAGCGCATGGCGCAGGATCACCAGGCGTTCGTTCAGTCCCTTGGCCCATGCCGTGCGGATGTAGTCCTGCCGCAGCACCTCCAGCATCATCGTGCGCGTCATCCGCATGGTGATGGCGGACAGCGCCATGCCGAGGATGATGGCGGGCACCAGCATGTTGCTGATGTGCTGGAGCGGATCTTCAAGGAAGGGGACGTAGCGTACCTCCGGCGACCAGCCCCACCACACCGAGGGAAACACCATGACCATCGTGCCCAGCCAGAAGCTCGGCACCGCGAGCATCAGGATGGAGAAGGAGCGCGCCACGTAGTCGGCCGCGGTGTCCTGCCGGATGGCCGACAGCACGCCGACGGGCAACGCTACCGACAGCGCCACGAACAAGGCCAGCGCGCCGAGCGAAAACGTCGCAGGCATGCGCGCCACCACCATCTTCAGCACCGGCTCGCCCTGCCACAGCGACTGGCCCAGGTCGCCGTGCAGCGCGATGCTGCCGACCCAGTGCAGGTACTGGCGCCACATCGGCTGGTCCAGCCCGAGCGCGCGGATCAGGTCGTCGCGGCTTTTTGCATCGGCGCTGATGTCGTTCTGGCTCAGCATCAGGTCAACCACATCGCCCGGCACCATGCGCACGATCACGAAGACGATCAGGCTGGCGAACAGCAGCGTCGGCAGCAGCGCCAGCAAGCGGCGCAGGATGTAGGCGCTCATAGCGTGGCGCCCGCTTCGAAGAAAGATACCGTAGATACGATAATTCTTGCCGCCCCGACCATAGCATCTCCTGTTCGGTGCTTCATGTGGCTGACCCGTGCCGCACGCCGGAATCGCTTTACGCTCAAATAAAGCGAACTACAACCAGAAATAGAGAATCCGCACGACGATTTTCCACCGGACTGCTGTTTATGCAGATAGCGTACTTAGCATACCCAGAGTTCTAATTCGTGACAACCGAACTCGCCCTTGAATGTCTAGTGGATTTACCTAGGGTCCGCGTTCGCGGCGCGCACGTTGTGCAATGCAAACCCGCCAGCGCAGGAGCGAGGGCGAGCGCAGGCCCCGCGCCTGCGCGCGGAAGACCTGCGAAACGGTTTCAGGATGGTGCGCTGCGGCGCTCAGTAGCCGCGCAGCGTGGCCCAGCGATGCGCGTGGAAGTTGGTATCGCCGAGCAGTGTTTGCGCGGCGCAAGCGCGCTTCATATAGAAGCCGATCTCGAACTCGTCGGTCATGCCGATGCCACCGTGCATCTGCACGCCTTCCTGCACCGCAAGCGTCGCCGTGCTGCCGGCCCGCGCCTTGGCGGCCGATACGAGGGCAACAGGCTGGGCGGGGCTTTCGTCGAGCAACTGCTGGCTGCGCAACACCGCCGAGCGCGTGATCTCGATTTCGCTGAACAGGTGGGCGGCGCGATGCTGCAGCGCCTGGAATTCACCGATGATCTTGCCGAACTGCCTGCGCTCCTTCAGGTACCGCAAGGTACGTTCGAACGCCTCGTCGGCAATGCCGACGAGTTCCGACGCCAGCGCGGCGCGCGCGATATCGAGGACCTGGTCGAGCATGGCCGCGCCGCCGCCCACCTGGCCGAGCACGGCGCCGGCGTCGACCCGAACATCCCGGAACCGAACCCGGGCCGCATTGCGGGCATCCGCCATCACGGTACGCTCGATGTCGATGCCATCGCTGCCACGCGGAACCAGGAAGAGCGTGATGCCATCCGGGTCGGCCGTGTCGCCACTAGTGCGGCCCACTACGATCGGCGTATCCGCGATATGCCCGTCGATGACGAACACCTTGGCGCCATTGAGCACGTAGCCACCGTCCTGCTGCGCCGCACGCAGCGCCTGCCGTTCCGGCCGGTGCGCCGCGCTCTCGTCGATCGCCAGTGCCGTCAGGTGCTTGCCGGCGGCGATGGCTGGCAACAGCTTCGCCTTTTGCGCTTCGCTGCCGCACCGTGAGATCAGCGATGCGCCAAGCAAGGCGGTGGAGAAGAATGGCGTGGGCGCCAGCGTGCGGCCAAGCGCTTCCATGAGGACGCCAGCCTCCACCACACCAAGCTCGCTGCCGCCATACTGCTCGGGGATCAGCACGCCGGCAAAGCCCAGTCCGGCGAAGTCCTTCCAGAGTTGGGTCGAGAAGCCGGTCTCGTCGCGCGTATCGCGCAGCTTGCGCAACATCGCGACCGGCGCGCTTTCGCGCAGGAATGCCAGGGCGCTGTCCCGCAGCATCTCCTGGGTCTGGTTCAATACGATGGCCATGGTCGTTTTCGAAGCGTGGCGTTCAGGCGGGGTCAGGCGCCGGGCAAGCCAAGCAGGCGCTTGGCAACAATATTGAGCTGCACTTCGCTCGTGCCGCCCTCGATCGAGTTGGCTTTGCTGCGCAGCCAGCCGCGCGCGGTGGCGCCATCCTGGCTGCGCTCGCTCTCCCATTCCAGCGCTTCGCTGCCGCCGATCGACATCAGCAGTTCATAGCGCCGCTTGTTGAGTTCGGCCCCGTAGTACTTCAGCACCGAGGAGAACGCCGCGATGCCCTCGCCTTGCCTGGCGAGGTCCACCGCCCGCTCGCCCGCCAGCCCGAAGGCCAACTCGTCGATCTCGAAGGTGGCGATCTGCGCGCGCAGCATCGGCGCATCGACCTCGCCGCGTTCGTTCTGGCCCAGCGTGTCGCGGGCAAGCCTGCCCATCGGCGGGCGCTGCCCGCGGCTGCCGATGGCGCTGATCATTTCGCGCTCGTGCGTCAACAGGTACTTGGCGATGGTCCAGCCGCCGTTCGGCTCGCCGACCAGGTTGCCGCGCGGCACCACGACATCATCGAAAAAGGTCTCGCAGAATGGCGACTTGCCCGAGATCAGCACGATCGGGCGCGTCGACACGCCCGGCGTCTCCATGTCGAACAACAGGAAGCTGATGCCGGTATGCTTCTGCGCCGCAAAATCGGTACGCACCAGGCAGAAGATCCAGTCCGCCTTGTCGGCGTAGGAGGTCCAGACCTTCTGGCCGTTGACGACAAAGTGATCGCCACGCTCGTCGGCGCGCGTCTGCAGCGAGGCCAGGTCCGACCCGGCGTTCGGTTCCGAGTAGCCCTGGCACCAGCGAATTTCCCCACGCGCGATCCTGGGGAGGTGCTCCCGCTTTTGCTGCTCCGTACCGAACTTCAGCAACGCCGGGCCAAGCATCCAGATGCCGAAACTTTGCAGCGGCACCCGGCAACCAAGCGCCTGCATCTCCTGGCGCAGCACCTTGGCTTGCTCGCGGGACAGGCCGCCGCCGCCGTACTCGCGCGGCCACTCCGGCACCGTCCAGCCCTTCTCGCCCATGCGCGAGAGCCAGAGGCGCTGCGCTTCGGACTGGAAGCGGAACTTGCGTCCGCCCCAGCAGATATCGTCTTCGTTGCGTACCGGCTGCCGCATCTCGGACGGGCATTGCGCTTCCAGCCAGGCACGTACCTCCTGCCGGAAGGTTTCCAGGTCATCCACGCTTGTCTCCTTTTTTTATGGTTCATCCGACTTTCGTGTGGGTCAGCGCAGCTGGATGTAGGTTGAGACCACCGCAGTGGAAGTAGACGGCGATCTTAAAGTGGTCCGGATTGCGATAGCCGCAGGCTCGCTTCTGCACAGTGGCGATCTTGGAATTCAACCCCTCG
>NZ_JBFTNE010000083.1:0-31015 GCF_056397325.1 Cupriavidus sp. 05N39 | reverse complement strand
GTGTTACGGCAAAACGCCCATGCGCACCTTCCTCGACTCGCTGGAACTCGCCAAGGAGAAACTGATCCCGCATTGAGTCGCGCTTCTCGATTCAACAGCCCGACTATCTGTCAGATCGAGTCCCAGCTAATACACATCACCTCAACCTCAAGGCCTTTCGGGTCCTCGAGGAGCGCGTCGGGCAACTTGTCCGGGACCACGCAGTATCCCGTCCAGCGAGCCTTTAGGTCCGCGCCTAGATGGACGTTCATTGCACGACTCGGTTTCTCCACAAACGCTCCAGTTAGCCCTATCTCGAGTACAACGATCTGCGCACATTGTACCGGCGACTAGCGCACCGCCCCAAGCGCCTGTTCTGCCTCCCCCCAACAGCAGGCTGATCGTGTCGCGCTCGGCCTGCAGCCGTGCCCGCTCCGGAGCCCCGGCCACCGCCGCTAGCTCGGTGTGCACGCTCGGTAGCGCTGGCGCGCTCCTGCGCGACGGTCACCTGTTCGCGGCTGGGCTCCAGCTCCGTCGAGAATTGAGTACGCAGCTCCTCGAGTTGGCGCTGGCTCGATCCAGGGTTTTCTGGTGGGCGCACTCAAGGGGAAAAGGTACTGACATGTGTCGCTGTGGGGATCATTTAGCCTTGGCTTTGCTCTTGCTCGCGTCCTGACGTTCTACATCCGCAGATTCCCGCTGCTTGTCTCCGCATGACACGGGCATTCCGGGGTGCAGGAAAGGCAGGGTCGCCCACAAATGTAGTCCTTGCCACAGTAGTGTCGTGATCCCGCAGTGCCTGCGCGGCGAACTCAGGCTGCGGACAAGCGCCGGACGCCGCCTATGTGCGCGGAAGCTAAAGGCGGATTTCCGCAGGCCCAGCGCAAGCTCGCGCTTGCGGTACGGTCCAATCACTTCGCCAACATCACCTGCTTATGCGGGGCTTAAGGCTTGGTCGAGACTTTGGTACGCAGGTTTATCTAGACAACAAATTGTCCGACTCCGCCATTGAGACTCCCTGTCGCGGGAGACCTCCCCGGGAATCGCGGCTATCTCCGCAGCGCGGTCKGGAGCCGCTATGATGCCTTTGGACGACAATTGCTCGAGCCTTCTCCCAGGAGACCGGCATGGAAACTCCCGGCCCCCGGCAGTGGGGGTGAAATTACGGCCGTGCGACGCTATCATCGATGCGTGTACGCCGAGGCGCAATGGCGCGACCGGACATGCGCTGCAATGATGAGAACTGAATATGCCGCCCAAGAGCTTGATGTTTCCGCTGACAAAATGTCCGACGACGYCCGTCGAGGCATTGGCGACTCAGATCCGCTGCCTGGACGTCGGCAAGGTGGTCATTATCGGGGGTGATCCGCTCAAGGCGCAGGCACTGGGGGACAAGCTTGCCGCCGACGGCATGGTTGTAAGCATGGCCGCTCAGTGAATGGTCGGAAATAGGCGATGCCCAACCGGTAAAGGACCTCGGCAGGCCGCGTTAGCCGGCGCTGTGATCGTGGCACTGGCCGTCGGATTCGCCCAGTCTGACAAGCCAACAGCTCCCGGCACCGCCAAGGCGGCGGAGCTGGCGGCGGCAGCCTTTGTTCGTCGAACGTTCACCGAGAATCCGGTTGGGGTCAGCGAAAAGCCCAAGATCGCGGGTGATAAGGCCCTGGTTCGAACGGTGTATGGCGCGAGCAAGGGTTGTACCGTAGGACTCGTTCGTGATCCGTCCGACGCGAAGTACGGGTGGTCCGTGCGATCCTCCTGGTGTTTTACGAGGACTTAACCAGAGCCTTTTCCCCACTGCAACGTATGGCTAAGGTGTTATGGATTGGTTTTCCGGCGCGAGGCAGTGGGACCTGGCTCCGACTTCACATCCAGCGTCATCAATTGCTCTCGCCATCGAGGTCCGGCAAGCCAACACCGCCGAGAAATTGGTACGCGACGGCCGGTAGCCGCGGGACGACCCTCTTTGCATCTATCTGCCCGAGGATGCCGACACCCGCGTGCCGACGTACGTGCAGCCGCATGCCGGCGACGATCTTGTTAAACTGCGCAGCCGAGCAATCGGCGCATTCTTCCTCGGCACCGGCGTCACAGTGGCAGAGAGCGCGCCGCACAGGTAGTTGACCAGCAGCCCGCGGCTACTCCGGGCTCCGGCGCATGGGGCGGTGATACCCGCACTGGCCACGTCGCATCCTTCTCCGTCCCGATTCTCTCGACCTGGTAGGCCCGCCGAGCCACCATGCCGATAGCCGGTGACCTGGCGTTCTCCCGCAAGCTTCCGGCACCGCGATCACCGAGATCAGCCTCGTGAGGATCGTACGCGCTGCACTGGGGGCGATCGCCTTTTGAGGTTGATGACATGAGTCCGCGAATTCCGCAATACCTTCTGCCGCCGCCAACCGCTCGCGGGCCAGCCCAGCGATGCGATCAGCGAACTGCTTGGCTTTGCCCGTTTCCGAACCTGCAGCCGGATTGCCGCCGCCGTCAAAATGAAAGCACTTGAGCGAGCCCCGGCGCGTCCTCTCGGGTCGGCGGCAAGCCCACATGCAGCGCGGTTTTTGCTATGCTCCAGCGAGCGCTCATGCCTCTGGCAGGTCAGCGCCCAAACCACTAGAAATTGAGGCTTCAATCCCATGGTAACTAAAGCTAAAGCTGTCGCGAAGACCCCTGCCAAGCCTGCAGCCAAGAAGGCACCGGCAACCAAAGCCCCGGTGAAGGCTGCGGCCAAGAAGGCGGCGCCAGCGAAAAAGGCCGCCGCAGCTGCACCGGTCGCCAAGCCGCTGAGTGACAAGTTCAACAAGTCCAGCCTGCTCGCTCACCTTGTCGCGCAAACCGAACTGGATGCCAAGACCGTCAAGACCGTGTTGGCCCATCTGGAAAACACGGTGTTGAGCGCAGTGCACAAGAAAGGCGCGGGCGAATTCACCCTGCCCGGCCTGTTCAAGGTGGTCGCCACCCAAGTGCCGGCGACCAAGAAGCGCTTCGGCAAGAACCCGTTCACCGGAGAGGATCAGTGGTTTGCTGCAAAGCCGGCGACCGTCAAGGTGAAGGTCCGTCCGATGAAGAAGCTCAAGGACGCCGCTGCCTAAGCCATTGTCGACGTGCAAGGTGAAGGGAGCCCTAGCGCGGCTCCCTTTGTTTTAAGCAGTTGCTCGGCGTCCTCTAAGGATGTCCCATACCGGCCATTCGGGACACTCCGCCATTTACTCGTTTGTAACAAGCGCGCCAGTTGATTTCCACCGCGCGGGCGGGAGCTGCCATCGGCATCCAATCTCGCGTGACTGAGGTTTTGGCACCCTTTCATGGAAAGTCGTGTTTCTTTTGGCAAGATTCGGAAATTCGCGCGGGGCCGCCTCGAAGGTTGAAAGTGGTCCCCCGGCAGCAGAGCCGGGAGTGAACTTCCGTCGGTTAATGCGTAGCAATCAGTTTGTCCTACAGCAGATGAATAGACAGTTCACGAGGCATGTGCAGCGCAGCGGAAAGGCATACCCCGGACGGTTGGTCGACCCGTTAATTCGTTCGGACCAGACGCAATCGGAGATTCGCCCAGTTGGAATTAGGCCGGAGGGCCTGCTGGTTGCTTCCGCAGCCGCTTCCCTTGAAAACATGCGGCTTCAGCGCTCGCTGCAACAGTGCGATTGGGACTGGTGCCTTTGACTGCTCCCGACATTCTCGCGCCACACCTGACACCCGGCGGACACCTGCTTGCGGTGCCGGAGGACGCCGCGCCAATATTGGCAGATGAAACGCGACTGCGGCTTGGGAGTTCGTTTGCGTTTGGCGCGGGGCATGGCCTGCTGCATTTGGGAACGGCGGAAATCGGCCGCATATTGCCCCCCGCATGGGCCTGGTGGCGCGATTTTGCCGCGCGCTATGTCACCGCCTTGTGCGCTACGCCCGAAGGCGGCGAAATCGTGGTCGCAACGCCTGCTGCCAATGATTTTGATGCCATGATTGCCGATGCGCCGCCGATGACGGGCGGCGAGTATCTAACGCCAGATGTGCTGGCCACGTTGTGGGGCGAGATCGATACTGCCTTGCACCAGGAACTGGCGACCGCAAACGTCTCGCTTCAGGACTTCCTCAAGTCGCGCCACCCGGCCTGGAATCTCGTCGGCCGTGTGCATTTCAACCTCGCTGAGAACCGCAAGGACCCGGAGTCACCGTTCGCCTTCCTTGCGACTTACACCTCGCGCCTGTCGGCCCATGGCAAAGCGCAACACCAACCACTGTCGCAAGCCCTGGCGGAATTTTCGGGAGCCAGGAGCAAGGCGCAGCTCCTGTCGTTACTGCTGCCGGTGCAGCGCGCTGCGGAACACTGCGATTGGCTTCGCGACATGGTGGATACCGGCGAGATATACCATCCGCTGCGCTGGACGCCGCTCGACGCCCATCGCCTTCTCTCGGACCTCTCCAAACTCGAATCCGCCGGGATTGTCGTACGCGCGCCAGGCGTCTGGCAGGCTGGCCGCCCTGCTCGTCCCGTTGTGAAAGCCAGCGTCGGAGCACGACCGCCTTCG
The DNA here is from genome assembly GCF_056397325.1 of Cupriavidus sp. 05N39. NCBI lineage: Bacteria > Pseudomonadati > Pseudomonadota > Betaproteobacteria > Burkholderiales > Burkholderiaceae > Cupriavidus > Cupriavidus sp. 05N39. Next base: position 26,516 of record NZ_JBFTNE010000083.1, on the reverse strand, counting down.
CTCCTGGGCAAGGACGCGTTGCTCGATTTCAGCATGGAGGTCTCCCTCGACGGCGAGCGTCTCAGCGCCTCCGAGGTCAGGGATCTGCTCAAAGGCGCCGATGGCTTGCAACTCATCCGTGGTCGCTGGATCGAGGTGGACAAGAAGAAGCTTAGTCGCCTCATGAAGCGATTCGAGGCCATGGAAAAGGCGGCGCAAACTGGTCTGCCCTTTAATGAGGCCCTACGCCTTCTGGCGGGTGTTTCGCTCGACGAGAGCGCCGACCCCGCTGACCGCGACTGGTCGCAGCTTGTTGCAGGGCCCTGGCTGGCCGACATCCTGCAGGAGTTGCGTCAGCCGGAGGGGTTGGCGCAGATCAGCCCGGGACCGGAACTCAAGGCTAACCTGCGGCCCTACCAACAGGTCGGCGTGCGGTGGTTGTACCTGCTCACCCGGCTCGGACTGGGCGCTTGCCTGGCGGATGATATGGGTCTGGGCAAGACCATGCAGGTACTCTCGCTGCTGCTCGTGCTGAAGCGCGAAAGCGCCGAGGTTCGGCCCAGTCTGCTGGTCGCCCCCGCATCGCTGCTGGCCAACTGGGCGGCAGAGGCCGAGCGCTTTGCCCCCGGCTTGCGCCTACTGATCGCCCATCCGTCGGTCATGCCGGCGGCCGAATTGCGCGCGCTGGACCCCGCGCGGCTTGCGGACATCGATCTCGTCATCACCAGCTATGGCTCGCTTCTTCGCCAGCCGGTACTGGGGGCCATCCAATGGCGCGTTGCCGTTATCGACGAAGCGCAGGCGATCAAGAATCCGGGCGCCAAGCAAACGCGACAGGTCAAGCAGCTCCAGGCACAATCGCGCATCGCGCTGACCGGAACCCCCGTGGAAAACCGCCTGTCCGATCTGTGGTCCATTTTCGATTTCACCCATCCCGGATTACTGGGCTCAGACAAAGTCTTTGCCAACTTTACTAGGCGGCTGGCGAAGGCCGAGCACTTCGGTCCGCTGCGAACGCTCGTACGCCCCTACATCCTGCGCCGCCTGAAGACCGACAAGCGGGTAATCGACGACCTTCCGGACAAGACCGAACTCAAGGCCTGGTGCCACCTGAGCCCGAGCCAGGCGGCACTTTATCAGCGTGCGGTGAAGGATCTGGCCGCCGCGCTTGAAGACGCCGAAGGCATCGGTCGCAAGGGTGTCGTGCTGAGCTTCCTGATGCGCTTCAAACAGATATGCAACCATCCATCGCAGTGGTTGGGCGACGCGGCCTGGAAGGCGGAAGACAGCGGCAAGTTCGCCCGCCTGCGCCAACTGGCCGAAGTCATTGCCGCCAAGCAGGAAAAGGTACTGGTATTCACCCAATTCCGCGAGACCACTGAACCGCTGGCGGCATTCCTGGGTTCGATCTTCGGCCGCGAAGGTCTGGTACTCCATGGCGGCACCCCGGTAGCCAAGCGCCGCGAATTGGTCAAGCGATTCCAGGAGGATGAGCTGACACCCTTCTTCGTGCTCTCGCTCAAGGCCGGTGGGGCGGGTCTGAATCTCACCGCCGCTTCACATGTGATCCACTACGACCGCTGGTGGAACCCGGCCGTGGAAAACCAGGCGACTGATCGTGCATTCCGTATCGGCCAGCAGAGGAACGTCCTGGTGCATAAGTTTATCTGCCGTGGCACGATCGAAGACCGTATCGACCAATTGATCGAGGCCAAGCAGCAATTGGTGAAGGATGTGCTGGAGGGCGGCGCGGAACTCCTGCTCACCGAGATGAGCGATCGTGAATTGCTCGATCTCGTGAAGCTCGACGTTTATGCCGCGCAGGAAAACTGATCGTCAACAGGAATCGCAATGGGTTACGGTTACGGGGGATGGAAGCCCTATGTCTCGGTCGCCGAGCGAAGAAAAAAGGCTGAACTGGCCGCCGCGAAGGCGAAGAAGGCTGGTGCGGTCCTGTCGCCAATCGCGTCGTATCGCGGCGCCATCGCCAAGACCTTCTGGGGCAAGGCCTGGTGCGACAATCTGGAAGGCTACAGTGACTATGCCAACCGGCTGCCGCGCGGCCGTACCTATGTGCGCAACGGTTCCGTGATCGACCTGCAGATCACGGCAGGCGAAGTCCGCGCGCAGGTAATGGGTTCGAGCCTCTACACGGTCGCTGTGACCGTGACTGCGTGTCCTGAAAAGCAATGGCGGGCGATCGGCGCCGATTGCGCGGGGTCGATCGATTCGATCGTGGAGCTATTGCAGGGCAAGCTCTCGACATCCGTGATGGAGCGCCTCTGCAAACCTGGCACCGGTCTTTTCCCGGTGCCGAAAGAAATCAAGTTTAATTGCAGTTGCCCGGACTGGGCGTCAATGTGCAAGCACGTTGCTGCCGTACTCTACGGCATCGGCGCGCGGCTCGACCAACAGCCGGCATTGCTCTTCGCCTTGCGCCGCGTCGATGTCAATGATCTTGTCAGGCAGGCTGGCGCTGGCCTGCCCAAAGCCACAAAGCGACCCGCTACCAGCAAGGTGCTCGACGACGCGCTGGTGGCCGATGTGTTTGGCATCGAGATGGCCGACGCTTACCCACCGCCGAAGCCTGCTGCTGGACGTAACAAGCCACCGGCAGGTAAGGTGACAGCGAAGAAGGCGACCAGGTCGGCTGTCTCGACAGCCCGCAAGCCACCTGCGAACGCGAAGACTGCGGAGGACAATAAATCGGTAACAAAGACGTTACCAGTCAAGCTATCTGCTGGGCCACGTAAATCAACATCTGGCAACGTTGTTGCCGGTAAAGCAAAGGTGGCGAACTCGCCTGCAACCCCGAAAGAGGCTGCAACAAGGAAGCGCGCCAGTACTCGACTGGTGAAAGGTACGTCCCGCTAAATGGTGATCTGGCGAGCGACTCGAAGGGGTGAGTGACTACTGTTCGGCCGAGCCGGCCGGTCGCAAGTTGCGGCCGGATAACGCCCAGCTCGCACCGGCACTCTAACGGGAGGCGCCCGAATCCCGGCCGACCCTCGGATAGCGATTCAACCTACTTTCAGACCGGCCGGCTACTGGTCGTCAGCGATATGAGCGAGCAAGCCCTCTTACCGGGCTTCTAACGGCGCCCGCGAGGTGGATACCGGTACGGACTCGTCCTGAAGACACGGACCCGCGCCGGTGGGGGTCATCGTACTTTTGGTGCGAAATCTGGCGCTAGCAAGCCGGGATGCCGCTTGCGGCAAGGCTTTCCAGGGTACTTGGCGCCGCGTACCCGCCGATCTCACAGGTAACTGATTCCAAAGGGTTTTCAGGGCAGAACCGCCAGATTTCGCATCAAAAGTACGATGACCCCATATGACAGCAGTCGGTCCCGATCGGCGCAATGCAGCACTTCGTCACGCAGCGCCCGCACAAGGGCTCGACGCTGATGTACCGTTATCCAACGAAACCCAAGCGTCTGGCAGGCCAGCAGTTGATGGTCGGAGAGCGTTCGCCCACGCGCGTAGAGCGCCCGCAAGGATGCCAGATCCGGCGTATTGATGCCGAGTTCCGTGCCGAGGTGGCGAAGCAGTACTGGTGGCAGGATACTGAACGCATCCAATAGGCAGCCGCTCATGCGCAAAAAGCCAATGTGCAGCGCCAGGCCCAGCTTCATCGTTGGGCCGCGCCGTCGCCCGATCAATTCGTGCTCGGCGTGGCTGCTGGGCTTGCGAACCGTCGCATATTGCAGCGGAATCAAAGCTCCCCCACAATCCCTGCAGTCCGACATAGGCCATGCGGCCGAAGAGGCGGCCACCCTGGTCGGATTTTCCGGTGTCGACGTCGAACCCGCTCTCAAGTACGAACACGCCTTGCACACCGTTTCCGAGGTTTTCGGTACCCCGAAGTCCCCAGCGGGAGCCGGCGATATTTCCGGAAGTCACGCGATAGACGCTGTCTCCATTCCCGGGCTGGTGATTGGCGTATTCGATGCCGCTATCAACTACGCCATACAGGGTCACTTCGAAATGGGCCAATCCTGTGGCACCCAGCAGGGAGAGCGCCACGCAGCAGCGTGATACCGCTTCTTGTCGTCAAGTCTTGCATCTTGGATTCCTCCAGTTGTCTTGATGCATGTTCGGTTCGGGTTCTAAAAAAAGGGATTTCCTATAATAGACGTGCCGAACGGCCCGTCGTCAGGTGAATCGGGAAGTGGAAGCCAGCAGCGATCAGCGTCGTGATCGCTTCGCAAACTGGTTCGATGGCGGGCAGGTGGCAGGCATCTATGGCAGCTATCCGGGACGGTGACGGGGACCGTCTGTGCGGAGCCGTCCTCCGAATGCCATGCCGAGAAGGGGAAGAGCCACGGCGGCGGCGGCAAACAGCCATCGCTCGCCGAAGGTGCCGGCGACGGCCGCAGCGCCGCTCAGGCCGAGCGCCTGCCCAAGGAACAGGCTCGCGGCAAACAGCCCGACCGCCGTACCGCGCGATGGCGGGAACACCTCGGTCGCCTGGGTCTGCAAGGTGTTGTGAAGCATGTAGAAGCCGAGTCCGCCGAGGAAGCATCCGGGCACGCTCCATTCCCACCGTGGTCCGACCGCGACGATGGCGAAGGCGGCACCCAGGAGCGCGCCTCCGAGGGCGGCCAGCACATCAGAGCCCAGACGCCTGATCAGCACGCCGGACAGCGCCACATATACCAGGCCACCGACGCCATACATCGCCACCACCACGCCGGCCGTACCCAGGCCGAGCCCGAAGCGGCCGTGCAGATATGTCGGCACAAAGGCAAATCCCGTCAGGGTGAACAGGCCTTCGATTGCCGTCACTGCGAACACCAGTCTGGCGCGTGGCTGCCCCAGCACGCTGCGGAACTGCTCCCCGAATGAACGCCTGGCAATCAGGTCGGAGACCATGCCCGATCCCTGCATCCACACGACGAGCGCCGCGACGCCGGAGCCCGCCGCTAGCACCCCGAACGCAATGCGCCAGTGCAGCCAGTCGGCGATCAGCCCGGATATCCACTGGCCACCGATCATCCCGCCGATGGTCGCGAGGAAGAAGCGGGCAAGCACCTGCTGCCGGTCCCTGACCGGAACCGTATCGCCGATCATCGCCATGCTCATGGGGATGACACCCGCCGCGGCTGCGCCCGAGAGTCCCCGGGCCAGCGCGAGGGCGGGCATGGTCGGGGCCACGGCGGCCATGACGTTCGCAACGGCGCAGCCTGCCAGCGCAATGGTGACGACGCGGAGTTTGCCGAAGCGGTCGCCGAGCGGTCCAAATACGAGCTGCATCAGGCCATAGGCCAGCGCGAACGCGGAGATGGACCACGCCGCCATGCCAATGGGTACATCGAAGTCCGACGACAGTGCCGGAAGCAAGGCGTCACAGGCGCGCATGGACGCCATGCTCATGACCGCCGCAATGGCGAGAGCTCCGAACCGCCTCACTCCGCCACCCTTGCCATCGGATAGGCGTGCCGGGGCTTCGCGATCATGAAGACCGACCCTGCCGCGAGCAGCGCCGGCACGGCGAGCAGGCCGAATACATCGCCGAAACCCCAGCCAAGACCGAGAAGGCCTGCGCCGATGAAGGCGCCGGCCATGCCGCCGATCCGCCCGATGCCCTGCATCCACGCCACGCCCGTCGTACGCGCCTCGGTCGGATAGAGGCCTGCGGCATAGGTGGACATCGAAGTTGCCCCKCTCGTGACCAGGGTGCCACAAAGGAAAAGCGAGATGCCGAGGAACTCCGGATGATCGACACCGCGTCCCACCACGATGACGAGCACAGCGGCCAGCAGGTACGCTACGACGATGGTACGGTTGGCATTGAAGCGGTCCATGAGCCAGCCCGCAACAAGGTTGCCGAGCAAGCCGCCAAGGGGAAACAGGGAGGCCAGCAACGCGCCACGTTCCACGCTGAATCCGGCTTCACGGAACAGCGTCGGCATCCAGTTCGTCATCAGGTAATAGATCACCAGACCCATGAAGCACGACAGCCAGAGCAGGAACGTGCGCCGCCGGTATCCGGCCGACAGGATGAGTGCAAGAGCCGACGCCTTTCCCGCCTTGCCTGCCGAAGCCATCGGCGCGACGAACACGCAGTGTTCGAGCGATTGCCGAGGCGCAATGCGCTTCAGGATGCGCGCGATCCGCTCGGGCGCCCCGGCGCGCACCGCCAGGAACTGGGCCGACTCCGGAAGCAGTGCAAGGAGCAGCACGGCGAGTATCAGCGGCGCGATGCCGCCAGCCGTCAACACGCTTCGCCAGCCGAAATGAGGAATCAGCCAGGCCGATGCCGCACCGCCCGCCACCAGCCCACCGGAGAAGCCGCAGTACATGGCATTCACCGCAAGGGAACGCAGACGCGACGGCGCGTATTCCGACATCATCGTGATGGTCGTCGGCATGGCCGCACCGAGCCCGAGTCCGGTCAGGAAGCGCAGGACAGTCAATGTGCCGACGGTCTGTGCATGGGCGGCAACGAGTGTCCATCCTCCGAAGCACGTGACGGCCGCCACCAGTACCGTCTTCCGGCCAATGCGATCCGCCACGGGTCCCGCGAAGATCGCGCCCAGGCTCAGGCCACCCAGTGCTGCGCTCATGACGACACCAAGTTCGCCGCGGCCGATGCCCCACTCGTGCGCCAGCGCCGGTGCGATAAAGCCGATTGCCGCCGTGTCATAGCCGTCAGCCGCCACGACGAGGAAGCAGAAGGCGAGGACCAGCCACTGGCAAGGGGAAAAGCGTTCGGCGTCGATGAAGGACTGCACGTCTATGGTGCGGGATGCCTGTTTCATCGTTGTCTCCTGGATGGGCGGGCAAGCGCGCTGTGCGCGCTTGCCTCGTTTGTGAGGGTCAGGCGGCGAGGTACCCGCCGTCCACGGGCAGGGTCACGCCGGTCACATAGGTGGACATCGACGAGGCGAGAAACAGCACCGCGCCCACCAGCTCTTCGGGTTGCCCAACCCGGTTCATTGGGATGCGGGACATGAAGCGTTCGAGCTTCGCCGGGTCCGTGCGCGTGGAAACGGTCATGGGCGTTTCGATGACGCCCGGTGCAATGGCATTGACGCGCACACCGTCGCGCGCGAGGTCGGCTGCCAGCGACTGGGTCAGCATCTTCACCGCGCCCTTCGAGGGCGAGTAGCCGAGCGTGTTCGGCTGGCCCGAAAGCGACGCGATGGACGCGACGTTGACAATGGCGCCACGGGTCTGCCGCAGGGCCGGCAGCCACGCGTGGCAGACGTTGAAAGTCCCTTCGTGGTTGACCTTCATCACCCGCTGCAGGTTGGCCAGCGCATTCTCGCTGTCGATGCCCTCGCGAATGAGTATGCCGGCGTTGTTCACCAGCACGTCGACGGGGCCGACGCAGGCGGTGATCTCTTCGGCGACGGCGCGGCATTGCGCGGCATCGGTCACGTCCAGCGCGCAGGCTCGTGCCGCATGTCCACGGGCATCGATCATCGCCGCCGTCTCGTCGGCATTGGCTTCGTTCATGTCGGTCACGACGACCGTCGCGCCGGCTTCTGCGAGGCCGATGGCGATGGCCCGGCCGTTGCCCTGGCCCGCGCCGGTTATGAAAGCGACCTTCCCGGTCAGGAGTTGAGGAATCATCATGATTGCAATCGAGGGAAATTCAGGGTGAACGCCGCCACGCGGCCGCCGCAATGCGGCCGCGTGGGTGACAAAGATCGGGTACGGAACTCAGTGCATAGCCAGAGGCTCGCGCGCCGCAGCCACACTCGCTTTCGGGAGCGTGGCCTGAACGTGATCGGCGATGTGGTTGCCCGCGACATAGCCAAAGGTCAGACCCGGGCCGAGCGTGATGCCCGCACCGCTGTATTCGCCGCCCATGATGCTTGCCGCATCGTTGCCCGCTGCGTAGAGGCCGAGGATCGGATCGCCGTCCCGGGAGACGACTTGGGCGTGCTCGTTCGTACGGATGCCCATGAATGAGCCAAGGTCGCCCGGTACGAGCTTGAGCGCATAGAACGGACCGTTGGCCAGCGGTGCGACGCAGGGATTGGGCGTGTGCAGCGCGTCGCCCTGGTAGCGGTTGTAGGCTTTGCTGCCGCGCCCAAACTCGGGATCGCGGCCGTACTGCGCCGCTTCGTTGTACTGGCGAACGGTGGCGGCGAGTGTCGCCGGATAGACACCGATCTGCTTCGCAAGGTCCTCGATCGTCTTGCCGCGCTTGAGGTAGCCGTTGCGCAGATGCGGCCCGAGCGGCATCGGGAACGGCTTCACGAAGCCGAGGCCGTAGCGCCGGATCGCCGCATGGTCGGCGATCAGCCAGCACGCCGTCTCCGGCTTGCCCTTCGAGGCGGCGATCATCGCCTGCACGAGATCGTGGTATGAGTTCGCCTCGTTGGCGAAGCGCTTGCCATCCAGGCTGACGGCAATCACGCCTGGTTTCGCCCGGTCGATGAAGTGGGGCATGATGCCGGTCGTGCCGTCCTTGCGCGGCACGAGCGACATAGGCGTCCACGCGGCGGCATTCGACAGGGTCTTGTCGAACACACCGCCCACCTCTTCGGCCATGCGCATGCCGTCGCCCACATTGGTCTGCGGCGTTGGCGAGAAGTGGCCGTGCCCGGCCTTCACGTGCGGGTAAGTCTCCTTGCGCCGCTCGAGGTTGTGCGGGAATCCGCCGCTGGCCAGCACCACACCGTGACGCGCCTTCACGCTGACCCGCTGGCCGTCGCGCTCAAGCACCGCGCCGGAGACGCGCCCCCCCTCCTGCAACAACTGCACGGCAGGCGACGACAGCCATACCGGGATCGACAGGTCGGCCGCCGACTTCGCGAGCCGCGCGGCCAGCGCGTTGCCGTTGGTCAGCGTCATGCCCCGCCCGTACTTCATCACCTCGAGGAAATGTTTGGTCAGACGTTTGGTGACATACCAAGCGGACTGCAGCGATCGCGTCACCCGCATGAAGTGAACGATCTCCTTGCCGGAGCCGATCGTTACGCCGAAGACCGTCAGTTCCGGCAGCACGGGGCCGAGGGTTTTGAGCAGCGGGCCGAGCTCGCGCGCGTCGTACGGACGCGTCACCATCGAGCGGCCACCCTGTGCGGCGCCGGGCGCCTCGGCGTGGTAGTCCGGGAACGTCAGCGGCATGTCGAACTGGACGGCGGTCTTCGTCATGAAGAACTCGATCGCTTTCGGGCCGTTCGCCAGAAAGGCGCGTACACGCGCCTCATCGAACCCGGCGCCGGCCTGGTTCCGGATATAGGTCAGCGCCTGGTCCGGTAGTTCGTGATGGCCGTATGCCTTGCCCAGATGGGTGTTCGGCACCCAGAGCCAGCCGCCCGAGCGGGCCGTCGTGCCGCCGTAGTAGCTCGCCTTCTCGGCCACGATGACCTTCAGCCCCCGGCTGGCGGCAGTAATGGCCGCGGACATGCCGGCGACGCCTGATCCGATGACCAGAACATCACATTTTTCCTGTTGCAGTGTAGACATCGACTTCTCCATTCAAGTGCGGGCGGTACGGTCGCCAAGAGCGGCGCCACCATGTCTGCTAGATTAGTACTAGCGCGCTTGAAATTATCTACACGTTAACCCTACGCTTGTTCATTAGATAATGTCTAGTGCTATACTGCGCCCACTATCCATCTCATGGCAGGGACATACCGTGGAACAGACCGACCAGGCACCCGAGCGAGAGCGCCGCGGCATCCAGTCGATTGAAGTGGGAGGAGAAATCCTGAAGGTGCTGGCCTCCGAGGCCAGGCCGATGGCGCTACGCGATCTCGTGAAGGCGGCGAACATGCCGTCCGGCAAGATCCATCCGTATCTGGTGAGCTTCGGCAAGATCGGGCTCGTCGCCCAGGACCCGGTCACGGGTCACTATCTGCTCGGCCCGATGGCCATCCAGCTCGGGCTAACCAGCCTGCAGACGCTGAACCCGATCCGCGAGGCCACACCGTTCGCCGAAGCGCTTTCGGAAGAGACGTCGCACGCGGTCGCGCTCGCTGTTTGGGGAAACCTTGGGCCGGTCATCGTGCGGCTGATCGATGCGTCCTATCCCATCCACACGAACATCCGCACCGGCACGGTCATGTCGCTCGCCAATACGGCGACCGGCAGGGTTTTCTCGGCATTCCTGCCACGTCAGTTCACCGAAAAGCTGTTGCTGGACGATCGCATTCGGCTCGGCCCCGATATTGCACATCCGCTGGACGCCGCCGTGGTCGAGGAAATGATCAAGGAAGCGCGGGCGCGCCACATGTCCCGCAGCATCAACCATCCCACGCCAGGGATCGTCGCCTTTTCTGCGCCGGTGTTCGATTATTCGGGAAACATTGCGCTGGCGATCACCATCATGGGACCGACCGGCACTGTTGATACCGATTGGGAGGGGCCGGTGGCCAAAGCATTGGATACGTGTGCGCAGGCGGTTTCGAAGCGCCTCGGCTACAGGGGCTCGTAGAAGTGCTTACAGTCGTCTAGCTTCAAGGGGCTGAAATGGTCGTTTCCATGAGCGGCCATTTCTTGCCCGACGACGGTCCATCTATCTTGAGGCTTGTGCGATGCCGGCGCTTACACGTGGGATTGGACGAAAGGCAGAAACGGCCCGATGAAGCGCCGTTGGCCGACACGGCGGCGGACGGCTCCTCCCGGCCATGAAGCGTCATTCGCCTTCACCGCCGCGTGGACGTTCGTGTGTCCGCTTCGCTCAGACAACAGACCCCTGTTCGCAATCGTTTCTGTCGCCTGTGTGGCGCTTCGACACGCTTTCGTGTCCTGACGTCCGCGACAATCCGCGAGGCGCGCGACTGACTGGTTGCGCGCCTCCGACATATATACACAAAAAGTGTCAATGACTAACCAATAATATATTGGACGTGATTTAGGTGGGGCCATATTCTCCAGCAGTCCCAACAACGGGCGCGGAAATGACCATGGCAAACGATCTCATTCTTGAAACCGTCGGACTGAGGAAGGAGTTCAAGGGATTTGTCGCCGTAAACGACATCAGTCTCAAGGTCAGGCGTGGGCACATCCACGCGCTGATCGGTCCGAACGGCGCAGGCAAGACAACCTGCTTCAACCTCCTTACCAAGTTCCTGGATCCCACGCGCGGCACCATCCGGTTCAACGGTGCCGAGATCACCGGCGAGAAGCCGGCGCAGGTCGCACGCCGGGGCGTGGTGCGCTCCTTCCAGATCTCGGCGGTGTTTCCGCACCTGACCGTGCTGGAGAACGTGCGTATCCCGCTGCAGCGCAGGCTCGGGATCTCCTTCCAGTTCTGGCGCTCGCCGAAAACCCTCGCATCGCTCGACGACAGGGCCATGGCATTGCTCGCCGACGTCGGACTGGAGGACTTCGCCGACATGACGACCGCCGAGATGCCCTACGGCCGCAAGCGCGCGCTGGAAATCGCCACCACGCTGGCCCTCGACCCCGAGTTGATGCTGCTCGACGAGCCCACGCAGGGCATGGGCCACGAGGACGTTGACCGCGTCATGCAGCTCATCAAGCAGGTCTCGGCCAATCGCAGCATCTTGATGGTGGAGCACAACATGAAAGTGGTGTCCGGCATCTGCGACGCCATCACGGTGCTGGCGCGCGGCAGCGTGCTGGCCAAGGGCACATACGCGGAAGTCTCCGCCAACCCGCAGGTCATCGAGGCCTATATGGGCAGCGCTGATACCGCGCTCGCTGCGCCAGGAGGGCATTGATCATGGCGACGGAATACCTGCGGGTCACCGACCTCCATGCCTTCTACGGCGAATCGCACATCCTGCATGGCATCGACTTGCTGGTGAACGAGGGAGAGTGCGTGACCCTGCTCGGCCGCAACGGGGCAGGCCGTACCACCACCCTGCGCGCCATCATGGGCCTGACGGGGCGGCGCGCCGGCTCGGTCATGATCGACGGCCGCGAGGCAATCGGCATGCCGGCCCATCGCATCGCGCGTCTCGGCGTCGGTTTTTGCCCGGAAGAGCGGGCGATTTATTCCAGCCTCTCGTGCGAGGAGAACCTCCTGCTGCCACCGCAGGTGGGTGGCGGCGGGATGAGCCTCGACGAGATCTACGCGATGTTCCCCAACCTCTACGAACGGCGGCATAGCCAGGGCACGCGGCTCTCGGGCGGCGAGCAACAGATGCTGGCGATGGCGCGCATCCTGCGCAGCGGTGCTCGGTTGCTGGTGCTGGATGAAATCGCCGAGGGTCTGGCGCCGGTGATCGTGCAGAAGCTCGCCCAGGTCATCCGCGACCTCAAGGCGAAGGGCTACACGATCGTGCTGGTGGAGCAGAACTTCCGGTTCGCCGCGCCGCTGGCCGACCGCATGTACGTGGTGGAGCACGGCCAAATCGCCGCGGAGATCCACCAGCACGAGATTCACGAGAAGCAGCACCTGCTCCAGGAACTCCTGGGTGTCTGAGACCGCTGCGGAGGAGACAACATGACAACGATTCTGGGAGTCCCGCTACAGGGGCTGTTGGGGCAACTCGTGCTCGGGCTGGTGAACGGCTCGTTCTACGCGATTCTCAGCCTCGGGCTTGCCGTGATCTTCGGCATGCTCAACATAATCAACTTTGCCCACGGCGCGCTGTTCATGGTGGGCGCATTCGTCGCCTGGGCGGGCCTGGAGTATCTCGGCATCAGCTACTGGTGGTCGCTGCTGGCGGCGCCGGCGCTGGTCGGGCTGGCGGGTATCGCCATCGAGCGCGGCCTGCTGCGGTGGCTGTACAAGCTCGACCACCTGTACGGGCTGCTGCTCACCTTCGGGCTGGCGCTCATTATCGAAGGCCTGTTCCGCTTCCAATTCGGCGTCTCGGGGCAGCCCTATTCGATTCCCGACGAGGTGGCCGGCGCCTTCAACCTCGGCTTCATGTTCCTGCCGAAATACCGCGCGTGGGTCATCGGCGCCTCGCTCACAGTGTGCCTGCTGACCTGGTTCACGATCGAGAAGACCCGCCTCGGCGCCTACCTGCGCGCCGCCACCGAGAACCCAAGCATTACCCAAGCCTTCGGCATCAACGTGCCGGTGATGGTGATGCTGACCTATGCCTTCGGCGTGGGCCTGGCCGGGCTGGCCGGCGTGCTGGCAGCACCGACGGGGCAACTAAGTCCGCTGATGGGGTCGAACCTGATCATCGTCGTGTTCGCGGTGGTGGTGATCGGCGGCATGGGTTCCATCCTTGGCGCGATCGTCGCCGGGCTGGGGCTGGGCGTGGTCGAAGGACTGACCAAGGTGTTTTATCCGGAGGCGTCGGCCACGGTGGTCTTCGTGATCATGGTCATCGTGCTGATGGTTCGGCCGGCAGGCCTGTTTGGCAAGGAAAAGTGAGGTCGAGTATGAAAATGAGAAATCTTGGCTACGGTGTCCTGCTGCTGGGCGCGCTGGCGGCCCCGGCCGTGCTCTATCCGGTGATGCTGATGAAGGTGCTGTGCTTCGCCTTGTTCGCCTGCGCCTTCAACCTGCTGCTCGGCTATACCGGCCTGCTCTCGTTCGGCCATGCGGCGTTCCTCGGCACGGCGGCCTATATATCGGGCTACGGCATGAAGACCTGGGGGCTGACCCCGGAACTCGGCCTGCTGTTCGGCACGGCCGTCTCGGCCGCCGCGGGCTTTGTCGTCGGGGCGCTCGCTATCCGCCGGCAGGGCATTTACTTCGCGATGATCACGCTTGCGTTGGCACAGATGTTCTATTTCCTGTTCCTGCAGGCGCCGTTCACCGGCGGCGAGGACGGCATGCAGGCCATTCCGCGAGGCAGGCTGTTCGGCCTGATCGACCTGGCGTCGGACCTGCGCATGTACTACTTCGTGTTGGCGATCTTCTTGTTCGCCTTCTGGCTGATCCACCGCATCATCCATTCGCCTTTCGGCCAGATCCTGAAGGCGATCCGCGAGAACGAGGCGCGCACCACCTCGCTGGGCTACGACGTCGCGCGCTACAAACTGCTGGCCTTCGTCCTCTCGGCGGGCCTGGCCGGCCTTGCCGGGGCCACCAAGACCCTGGTCTTCCAGTTTGCCACGCTGACCGACGCGCACTGGCACACCTCAGGCGAAGTCGTGCTGATGACGCTGTTGGGCGGCCTTGGCACTGCCTTCGGCCCGGTGGTGGGCGCGGGCATCGTGGTCGCCATCCAGAACGCCTTGGCGGACAAGGTCGGTTCCATGATCACCGTGATCATGGGGAGCATCTTCGTCGTGTGCGTGCTGGCGTTCCGCCGCGGCATCGTCGGCGAGTTGAACGCGTTGTGCCAGAACATCGCGGGCAACCGCAGCGGCCGGCCCGCACCGAGCCACGCTGCCGTGCCAGCACCAAGTCATGACGAAACGCCAGTCGGAGCAGGCGTGCATGGCGGGAGCGTGGAAGGAAAGGCGTGAAATCGGGCGCTGGACGGAACACCCCATATATATCCCCACAGTAGAGGAGACACAGGATGAACACTCGCATCAAGCTGCTTTCGCTCGCCGCGCTGCTGGCGGCCTCGACGGCGCAGGCCGAGATCACGGACGGCGTGGTCCGGATCGGCGTGCTCAACGACCAGACCGGCGTTTATGCCGGGCTGGCTGGTCCCGGCTCGGTCTGGGCCGCGAAGAAGGCCGTCCAGGACTTCGCGCCCGAGAAGCACGGCCTGAAGGTGGAGATCGTGGCCGCCGACCACCAGAACAAGCCGGACGTCGGGGCGAGCATCGCCCGCCGCTGGTTCGACGTGGACAAGGTGGACGCCATCGTCGACGTGCCGACCTCGTCGGTCATCCTGGCGGTCAACCAGGTCGTCAAGGAGAAGAACAAGGTGATGATCGTCACCGGCGGCGGCACCTCCGACCTCACCGGCAAGGCCTGCACGCCCAATGCGATCCACTGGGCCTACGACACGTGGGCGCTGGCGAACGGGACTGGCAAGGCGGTTGTCAAGTCGGGCGGCAAGAGCTGGTTCTTCGTGACTGCAGACTACGCCTTCGGCCACTCGCTCGAACGCGACACCGAGKCCGTTGTCGTCAGGAACGGCGGCAAGGTCCTCGGCAAGATCCGGCATCCGTTTCCGGGCAACGACTTCTCCTCCTACCTGCTGCAGGCCCAGGCCTCGAAGGCGCAGGTAGTGGGCTTGGCCAACGCTGGCGGCGACACCATCGGCGCGGTCAAACAGGCTGCCGAGTTCGGCGTGACCGCCGGCGGCCAGAAGCTGGCGGGCCTGCTCGTCTTCAGCAGCGACGTCCAGGCGCTCGGCCTCAAGGCCGCCCAGGGCCTGTTGCTGAGCGAGACCTGGTACTGGGACATGACCGAAGAGAACCGCAAGTTCGGCAAGGAATTCGCCGCCGCCAACAACGGCAAGTTTCCGACCATGGCACAGGCGGGCACGTACTCGGCGGTGATCCACTACCTGAAGGCAGTGGCGGCGATGAAGGCGGACGGCGACGGCGCCGCCGTGGTCGCGAAGATGAAGGCGATGCCCACCGACGACAAGCTGTTCGGCAAGGGCAGCATTCGCGAAGACGGCCGGAAGATCCACCCGCTCTATCTGTTCGAGGTGAAGAAGCCGTCGGAATCGAAGTATGCGGGCGACTTCTACAAGCTCATCGCCACCATTCCTGCCAACGAGGCGTTCCGGCCGATGGAAGAAGGTGGCTGCCCGCTGGTTGGGAAGAAGGCGTCATGAAGATCACCGGACGCATGCTGATCGGGCAGGAGGGGGTCAGCGGCACCACCCGCGCGTTCAACGCCTTTTCTCCGGCGGCTTGCCGCGGACATCGAACCCGCGTTGGGGCGGCGCCGCCCGACGACGCCGACCGGGCCTGYCGCCTCGCTGTTAGCTAGCGGATTTGCGAGGTATCGCGAGACGACGCCCGAGGCGAGCGCCAGCTTCCTGGAGGCCATCGCCCTCGGCATCGAAGGGCTGGGCGACACCCTCACCGAGCGCCTTGGCCGAGACCGCCCTGTAGCGGGCGCGGCTGGAAGGCGAGCGGGCGCGCACGACCGGCCAGTAGCGGCTGTTCGCCGGGGGTTGTGCTGGCCAGGCATTGGGACGGGGCCACGTTCGATACGCCCCTTTGTCCGATGCGCGCAGCACGTCGGTCGGCAGCGCCGCTATCGAGCGGTTCCGTCGCCCCGTGCGTTATCAGAACTTCCTCTCACGCCTGTTGCGGGCCGCCCTGGCCGACGGCAACTCGCTGGCGCTCGACCGCCACGTACGGCCGCTGCCTATTGCCGGCATCCCGGCGCGACTGAACGTCCGCGCAATTCTCCGGCCCTCGCCAACGTTACAGGGAGCGAGGCCCGGGGGAAACGTTTACAGCATGCTTTTCGCCGTCTCGATGAACGCCGTCATCAGCGGCGTTGGGGTGCGCTGGCTATAGCCGAGCATGATCTCGACTGTTGGTTGCCGGCCTTTGATCGGCTTGTAGACGACGTGGTCGAACTTCATCTGCCGGACCGATGCCGGCACGAAGCCGATGCCCGCACCGGAGCTGACCAACCCGACCAGCGTGTAGACCTGCCCCACTTCAGACACGACCTTCGGCACGAAACCCGCCGACGCGCACATGCGCATGTTCATGGCGTGGAAGTCCGGCGCCGCCTCGGGCATGTACATGATGAAGGGCTCCTGCGCGCAATCCTTCAGCGAGATTGACTCGGCGTTCGCGAACGGGTGCCTTGCCGGCACGGCCAGCACGAACGGCTCTTCGAGGATGGTTTCCCACGTCACGTCCTCAAGGTCGGGCACCGGCCGCATGAAGGAGATATCCGCGTCACCCCGGCGCAGCGCCTCCGCCTGTTCGACGACCGGAAACCAGCGCAGCAGGATTTCCACGGAGGGAAAACGCTCCCGGTAGGCGCGCAGGATGGGCGGCAGCAGCGTGTAGGACGTGTGCTCGAAGAAGCCGACCGTCAGCCGGCCGGTCTCGCCGCGATGTGCGCGCTGCGCCTGGATGACCGCACTCTCGGTAGCGCGCAGGATCTGCCGCGCCTGCGTCAGGAAAATGCGACCCGCCTCGGTCAGCTCCACGTGCCGGCGCGTCCGGTTCAGCAGCGTCACATCCATCTCCTCCTCGAGCTGGCGGATCTGCAGGCTCAGCGGCGGCTGGGCGATGTGCAGGCGCTCGGCCGCCCGCGTGAAGTTGAGTTCCTCGGCGACGGCGATGAAGTACCGGAGGTGGCGAAGGTCCATCTCTATATCCTGTGAGTATTAAAAAGCGATTAATTATATATTGGACACCCATTTACGCAATCCCTACGATTCCATGAATACCCGCTCCGCGCGCCAGCCTGCCAGTCCGCAAGGCAGGCACCGGAGACCGGATAAGCCAACGTATGCATGGAGACAAACCATATGGATTCCAGACTTGTCGATGACGCGCTCGGCCGCATCCTGCAGCGCATCGACGCGACGATTGCGCAGGACGAGGCGGGCTTTCCGCACTACGGCAACCCGGCCGACGACACCTGGACACGCTCGCCGGCCGGTGACTGGACCGGAGGCTTCTGGGTCGGGATGCTGTGGCTGGCTGCCCTGCGCACCGGCGAGCAGAAGTACCGCGACAGCGCCCGCATGTGGTCCGCACGGTTGGCGCCGCGCGTGGCGTCGAAGTCGGTGTTCAAGGGATTCCTCTTCTGGTACGGCGCGCAACTCGGCGGCTCGCTGCTTGCCGATTCGCAGGCCGCGGGGCTCGCACTCGACGGCACGCGCGGCCTGGCGGAGATGTACAGCGAAGCGGCCCGCCTGATCCCGCTCGGCACCGAGGCCGAGGAGGCCTCCAGCGTGGGGACGAGCGAGGCCAACATCGATGCGATTCCGGGCACCGTGGCGCTGCTGCTGCGGCACGACGCCGCCCTCGGCACGGGCGAGATCGGCCGCCAGCACCTGCGCCAGCACGTCGCCCTGTGCGTGCGGGAGGATGGCTCGGTCTGCCAGTCCGCCACATTCAACGCCGCCGACGGCTCGCTCGTGAAGCGCTACACGCACAAGGGCATCCATGACGGCAGCACCTGGGCCCGCGCTCAGGCGTGGGGCATGCTCGGCCTCGCGCAGGCGCTGTCGTGCGGCGAGCAGGCGTTCGCGTCCGACGCGATCCGCGTGGCCGACTGGTGGGTCGCGCACCTGCCCACCGACCGCGTGGCCTTCTGGGATTTCGACGATCCCGCTATCCCGCACACCAACCGCGACACCTCGGCCACCGCTATCGCCGCCGCCAGCCTGCTCAAACTGGCCGCGCTCATCCCGGAGCGCGCGGCGGTCTACCGCCAGGCCGCCGTCGACAGCATCGAGCAACTCGTGACCCGCTTCCTGACCCCGGTTGGCCCAGGCGATGTACGGCAGCCTGGCATCCTCACCGGCGGGTGCTTCAACAAGCGCAATGGCGTCGCCATGGACAACGAACTGGTCTGGGGCGACTACTTTCTCCTCGAATCCCTACTCATCCTCGCGGGCACGGTAGGCGCCACCCAGGTCTGAACCCAACCCACTTCCGGAGAACCCACATGTCCGACATCAAGATCCCGAACGAAGGCGCCGTGTCCACCCTCATTGGCACGCACACCAGCTACACCCGCACCCTCGGCGAGTACGACATCTACGCCTTCGCCGGCATCAGCGGTGACAACCACCCCAACCACATGGACGACGAGTACTGCAAGCGCATGGGCTTCGGCGGCCGCATCGCGCAGGGCGCCATGATGGTCGGCTTCATCGCCGGCGCCGTGACCAAGTATCTCGACATGATCCAGCGCCCGGCCGTCTCCTACGGCTACGACAACGTGCGCTTCACCAAGCCCGTGCGCATCGGCGACACCCTCACCGTGAACTACCGCATCGCCCGCGCCGACGACGAGAAGAAGCGCCTGTGGGCCGAGGCGACTCTGCTCAACCAGCGGGGCGAGACGGTCTGCGTCGGCACCCACATCATCCATTTCCAGGCCTGAGCACGGGCTGCGAGCAGCGAGAAAGGTGAGGGATCGCATGAGCAAGATCTGCACTGCGGCGCAGGCCGTTTCGGACATCCGGCCCGGCCAGAGCGTGGGCAGCGTCGGCGTAATCGGCTGGCTGACGCCGGACGCCCTGTTCAAGGCGCTGGCGCAACGCTTCCACGAGACGGGGTCGCCCCGTGACCTGACGTTCTACTTCCCGGTCAGTGTCGGCGACGGCATGGGCATCCGCGGCATGGATCACGTTGCCGTCGAAGGGCTGATGAAGCGGATCGTGTCGGGCAACTTCACCAATGCGGTAAATCCGGCCACCGGCAAGCGCCCGGAATTCATGCGCCTGATCCGCGAGAACAGGGTGGAAGCCTACTGTTGGCCGATCGGCGCCACCATGCACTGGCTGCGCGAAGTCGCCCGGCGCAGCCCCGGCTACCTGACCCGCATCGGCCTCGGCTCCTACATCGACCCGCGCCAGCAGGGCGGCAAGTACACGGCGCGCGCCACCGACGACCTGGTGCGGGTGCAGGAGTTGGACGGCAAGGAATACCTGTTCTACCCGAGCTGGCCGCTCGACGTGGCGTTCCTGCGTGCCACCAGCGCCGACGAGCACGGCAACCTGAGCTTCGAGGACGAGCCGATCACGTCGTGCGCGCTGGCCATGGCGCTGGCTGTGAAGGCGTCGGGCGGCACGGTGATCGCACAGGTGCGCAAGCTGGTGCCGCGCCACGCCCGGCCGGCCCATGCGGTGCGGATTCCCGGCGTGCTGGTGGATCGCGTCGTCGTGGAACCCGACGCCATGATGACCACCAACGTCCGGTACGACGATGCCTATCTTGGCGGCCAGCTTTTCGACGGCCGCGCCTCGGACCGCCTGACGCCCGGCGCCGACAAGGTGATCGCTCGGCGGGCGGCCCGGGAGATCAGGCCCGGCGAGGTCAGCATCTTCGGCTTCGGCGCTTCGTCCGACGTGCCCACGGTGATGATGGAAGACGGCCTGTTCGCCGACGGCGGCCTGCATCGCTACAGCTTTACCACCGAGCACGGCCCCTTCGGCGGCATCGTGAGGAGCGGCTGGCAATTCTCCGCCAACAAGTATCCGGAGGCCTTGATCGACGGCCCGTCGCAGTTCGACTTCATCGACGGCGGCAACTGCCCGATGGCGGCGCTGGCCTTTGCCCAGTTCGACCGGGCCGGGAACATCAACGTCAGCCGCTTCGGCGCGGCCAATCCGGGGCCGGGCGGCTTCATCGACATCGCCTACAACGCGCGCAAGCTGCTGTTCACCGGCACCTTCACCACCGGCGGCCTCGCCGCCGACACCACCGACGGCTTCCTGTCGGTCGGGCGTGAGGGGAGCGTGCGCAAGTTCGTCGAGCGCGTGGACGAGATCACCTATCCGCTCGGGCGCAACGTGGCCGAGCGCGGGCAGGAGGCCAAGGTCATCACCGAGCGCGCAGTCTTCTCGGTGGCGCCGGACGGACTGGTGCTGGAGGAGGTTGCGCCCGGCATCGACGTCAGGTCGCAGGTGCTGGACCTGATGGCCTTCCCGCCGGTGCGCGTGGCGGAGCCGCTTCCGTGCATGGACCCAACGCTGTTCCGCGCCTGACGCATCGACATATCTACGAGGAAAACATGGCTGTCATCAACTACCTGACTACCGTTCACATCGACTTCGGCGCCATCCGGATGCTGGGGGTCGAGTTGCAGCGCCTGGGGATCCAGCGACCGCTGATCGTCACCGACCGCGGCATCCGCGCCGCCGGTATCGCCGACAAGGTGCTCGAGGCCCTGGGCCCGGATTGCACGCCTACCGTCTTCGAGGACACCCCACCCAACCCGACGGAAGCCGCGGTGTCCGCCGCGACCGACCTTTACCTCGGCAATGGCTGCGACGGCATCGTGGCCGTGGGCGGCGGGTCGCCTATCGACCTGGGCAAGGCCACCGCGCTGCTGGCGACCCACCCTGCACCGCTGCAGACCTACGCGGCGGTGGAGGGCGGCGCGAGCCTGATCACCAGCCGTGTCGCCCCGCTGGTGGCTATCCCGACAACTGCGGGTACCGGCAGCGAAGTGGGCCGGGGCGCAGTCATCGTCATGGAGTCCGGCCGCAAGCTCGGCCTGCTTAGTCCGTTCCTGCTGCCGAAGCTCGCCATCTGCGACCCCGAACTGACGCTGGGCCTGCCTCCGGCCCTGACCGCCGCGACCGGCATGGACGCCATCGCCCACTGCATCGAGACCTTCCTGGCGCCGGCCATCAACCCGCCCGCCGAGGCGATCGCCCTGGACGGCCTGCGCCGTGGCATGGCCAATATCGGCAAGGCCACCGCCGACGGCCGCGACCGCGACGCGCGCTGGAACATGATGATGGCCGCCATGGAGGGTGCGCTGGCCTTCCAGAAGGGGCTGGGCGCGGTGCATGCCCTGTCGCACCCGCTGGGCGCGGTGCCTGGCGTCTCGTTGCACCACGGCACGCTGAACGCCGTGCTGCTGCCGGTCGTGCTGCGCTTCAACAAGCCGGCGACCGAAGCCAAGCAGGCCGCACTGGTGCAGGCCATGGGCCTGCCCGCTGGCGGGGACCCGGCTCAGGCCATCAGCGAACTCAACGCCCGTCTCGGCTTGCCGGCCGGTCTCGGCGCCATGGGCGTGCCGCGTGACGTGTTGGAGGACATCGCGGTCGCCGCCACAAAGGACCACTGCCACGCTACCAATCCCCGCACTGCCACGGTCGACGACTACTTGGCGATGCTGCAGGAATCGTATTGAGGAGAAAGACGATGTCATACGTCGCAGAACACCACGAGATAATCCGCGAGGCGGTGCGCCGCTTCGCCGAGGAAGAGATCGCACCGCTCGCCCACCGGTTGTGGGAAGAGGAGAGTTTTCCCTACGAGATCTGGCGCCGGGCCGGCGAACTGGGCTATATCGGGCTGCCGTACCCTGAAGCCTGGGGAGGCTGCGGCGGCGACTGGCTTGGCTTCGCCATTACGCTGGAAGAGATCGCCCGCGTCGATTGCGCCGTGGCGGTGGCCATCATGGCCAACTCGACGGCGGCCAGCCTGCTCAACAACTACGGTACCGACGGCCAGAAGGCGCGCTTCCTGCGGCCGATCCTGACGGGCACGCAGGTCGGCTGCATCGGCCTGACAGAGCCGAACGCCGGGTCCGATGCCGCCAATATCCAGACCCGCGCCGTGCTGAAGGATGGCTGCTGGGTCATCAATGGCGCCAAGACCTTCATCAGCAACTCGGGTTCCGAGGTCACCGGCCCGATCGTCATTGCGGCGGTGACGGGAACCCGGCCCGACGGCCGCAAGGAGATTTCGAACTTCATCGTGCCGAACGGCACGCCCGGCTTCAGCCATGGCAAGAAGCTGCACAAGATCGGCTGGCGCGGATCGACCACATTCGAGCTGTTCTTCGAGGACTGCGCCATTCCTGCCGACCACCTGCTCGGCAAGGTCGGGGCCGGCCTCAGGCAGACCCTGTCACAGGTGAGCACCGGCCGCATCCTGATCGGAACGCTGGGCCTGGGCATCCTGCAGGGCTCGCTGGAACGCTCCGTCCGCTATATGAGCGAACGCACAGCGTTCGGCAAGACGCTCAACCAGTTCCAGTCGCTGCAGTTTAAGCTGGCCGACATGGCGACCCACGCGCACGCCGCGCGCCTGATGCTCTACGACGCCGCTGTGGCCAAGGACGAGGGCCGGCCCTACGATCGGCAGGCCTCGATGGCAAAGCTCTTCGCAACCGAGAAGGCCATGGAGGCGGCCCACCAGGCCGTGCAGATCCACGGCGGCAACGGGATCATGACCGAGTACGCGGTATCGCGCGCGTTCGGGGATGCCAAGGTGCTCGAGATCGTTGAGGGGACCTCCGAGATCCAGCGGATGATCATCTCCCGCGACGTAATGCGCTGACGCACGGCTGCAGCCAATGAGGCAATCCATGGAACACGTCGAACACAGCGCGGATGGGCTGGAGCGCAGCACGGTCAACTTCGTGCCCCTGACGCCGATCTCCTTCCTGCGCAGGACGGCCGAGGTCTACCCTGAGCGTACAGCCATCGTCTACGGCGAGCGCCGCACGAGCTGGCGGGCAATGCTGGACCGCAGCCGCCGCCTCGCGTCGGCGCTGGTGGCCGCCGGCGTCAGGACAGGCGATACGGTGGCCGTGATGGCCGCCAACACGCCGGAGATGCTGGAGATGCATTTCGGCGTGCCCATGAGCGGCGCCATGCTGAACACGCTTAACGTGCGCCTGGACGCAGCCGCCATCGCCTTCATGCTCAGGCACGCGGATGCGAAGGTGCTGGTCACCGACACGGAGTACGCGGACGTAGTTGAAGCCGCACTGGCGCTGCTCGACTACAAGCCGCTGGTGATCGACATCGTCGATCCCGCCGTCGAAGGGGGCCACAGGCTGTCGGAGATCGAATACGAGGGCTTCCTGGCCGGGGGCGATCCGCACTGGGAGGGCGGCGAGCCCGCCGACGAATGGCAGGCCATCGCCCTCAACTACACCTCCGGCACCACGGGCAACCCAAAGGGCGTGGTCTACCACCATCGCGGCGCCTATCTGGCTGCGCTGTCGAACATGCTCGACTGGGGCATGCCCCGGCACGCCGTCTTCCTGTGGACGCTGCCGCTGTTCCACTGCAATGGCTGGTGCTTCGCCTGGACGCTGGCGGCCAACGCCGGTACCAGCGTCTGCCTGCGGCGGGTAGATGCTGCCGCCGTGCTCGATGCGATTCGCGAGCACCAGGTCACTCACTACTGCGGGGCGCCGATCGTGCATGCGATGCTTGCCCACGCACCTGAAGCGTGGAAGGCGGGCATCGACCATCCGGTCCACGGACTCATCGGCGGCGCGCCGCCTCCGATGCCGGTGATCGAGGGCCTGCTGCGCATGGGGATCAGGATCACCCAGATCTACGGGCTGACCGAGGTCTACGGCCCCGCGGCGGTTTGCGTGGAGCAGCCCGAATGGGACGACCTCGGCATCGGTGCGCTGGCGGAACGGAAAGGACGGCAGGGCGTCCGCTACACTGCGCAGGAAGGCATGGCCGTGCTGCATCCCGAAACCCTTGTGCCGGTGCCGTGGGACGGGAAGACCATCGGCGAAGTCATGTTCCGCGGCAACATGACGATGAAGGGCTACCTGAAGAACCCCGAGGCCACGGCGGAAGCTTTTGCCGGCGGCTGGTTCCACTCGGGTGACCTCGCAGTCGTCTGCCCGGATGGCTATGTACAGATCCGGGACCGTTCCAAGGACGTCATCATTTCCGGCGGAGAGAATATCAACTCGCTGGAGGTGGAAGAGGTGCTCTACCGGCACCCTGCGGTGCGCGTGGCAGCCGTCGTCGCCCAGCCGGACGAGCGTTGGGGGGAGACGCCATGCGCCTTTGTCGAAGTCGTCGATGACGCTAGGGTCGGCGAGCGCGAACTGATCGACCATTGCCGCGCCCACTTGGCGCACTTCAAGGCGCCGAAGAAGGTGGTTATCGGCCACCTTCCCAGGACGTCGACCGGCAAGATCCAGAAGTTCCTCCTCAGGCAACGAGCAAGCTCCGGCGCTCCCTGGCCCGGCCACGTACCGGCGTGAGTTCCCCCGTGAATGTGTTTCGGTGGCCCCCGAGCCTGCTCTCCACATTCGGGATATCCGTGAGCGCCCGGTCGTGGCGGAGCAGAAGACTCGTGTCCGGCATCGCATTGGCAGCGAAGCCCGGTTGATCGACCGCCTTGGCGACATCTTGCGCGAGATGCGTGACTGGCGCGGTGCTACCGCACGGCAGGCACGGCATCTGTCCAGGCGTCACGGTATCGGCTACCAGGCCGCTCTGCTCTTCCTCTATCGCGCGGAGATGCGTTCAGCGTGCCCGAKGCGCATGGTGATCTGTCTAGCTGCCGCGGTGGAACTTGGCATTGACTTGAGCGGCTTCCCATCTGGATGCAGGATCGAAGAGGCAGAGTTGTCTTCGGAACTTCGGGTCATGTATTGGGCGGCCTTACGGAGGGGCGCAGGGCGGAAATGGAGCCAGTGGCCGGGTGATGGCGCCGAACAAGTATGAGTACAGGGCAATTTCGGATGGTGGTCCGCTGAATCCGCGGTGGTAAGCGGCCGTAGGCATGGCAACCTGTGAGTAGCTGCTTGGCCTCTTCTGCCGTTGGCGCGCTGATTGCCGAATGACTGAAATGGCGACCATTTGCCGAAGCAGCATTAGGGCGGATGACCGTTGGACTCGCATAGCAGTCATCGTGTTGAGGAAGACTCGAACGGCGCAGGAGGGTCGGTCACCGCCCTTCGCCGTCCGGCGCCGGTGTCAGCGCCGTGGCCTGGGCTTCCGCCAGGGTGGCCTCGCTGCGCTTGGACCTGTGCCAAGCTCAACGCTGCGCCGACTCGCTCGCACTTTTTTGACGCGCGTTGGGTTACTACTGGGCAATGACCGCCTGCTCGCCGGCGCGCTCCAACTCTGTGGAGGATTGGGGCCACAGTTCCACCACGCTGCCCGCCCGACCCTAAAGCGCGCGCGTGCCTGGTGCTCGGCACCAAGCCCTGCTCTCGCAAGTGAAGGCCTCCACCGTGGCGGCCAACCGGGCGCTGGATGACGCGCTGGCCGCGGTCGCTGCGTCCGGCGCGTTCGTCGCCGAGGTCGACCAGGCCATCGCCGAGGCCTTCGACCCGAACACGCAATGGGTGTCGCACGAGGACGCCACGGCTCGTCTCGACGCGGTTCTGGCCAAGCAGCGCTTGGCCGCGCTGGGGGGCACGTGCCGGACATGGAGGACGTGCCGCGGCGCCTGAGTTGCCCAATCGCTGACCGCACAACGTGCAAAGGGCGAAGAGCCTTGCTGCAGGCAGCTCTATCGGCTATCAGCGCCACCTTGAAGGATCGCTATCCGACCCGGAAAAACTCTACGCTCTGCCCCGCATTGACCGCCCGCTTGAGCCACGACGGCATCTAGCCCTGCCCGTCCCAGGTCAGTCCCTCGGCGTTGCGGTAGCAGACCACTGGCAGTGGCGCTGGTGCGGGTGGCGGCGGAGGCGGATGCGGATCGAAGCACCCCGCCACCTCCAGCTCTTCCATGGTCAGCCCATAATCGGCCATCTGGGTCTGGATCCAGCGGATCGCCTCGGCCCGCTCATTGTTGACTGTCATCGCTGCTCGTCGCTGCTATCACTGCTGTGCCTGCCGTCTTCCAGTTTCCGGGCGCTAGCTTACGCGCCCCGCTTTTCGTCTTGCTGCTCGTCCTGCTTTCCGCTCCGTGCTTCCTTCTCGGGGTACCTTTCATGCATGTATGGACCCGACGCCTTTTGCAAGCTTCTTGTTCGTGATGTCGAAACGGTCTGCATGCATGTATCCGGCTTGCACTTGGACGATAGCCGAAGCACGCCCGCAGCCTCGATGAGATCCGCGCACCCTGTCCTTAGCAAAATCGCGGCGTGCCTGATAGCGGCCGCCGGCACAAAAAACAGGCTTCAGGATGCTGGTTCAACCAATTTCGTCATCGCTTTGAGAAGCTTCGCAAACCTGCGTGGGCATCTCCTTCCTTGCAAGCGGTTTTTTGGGCTATGCGGCGGCGCTTCGCGTCATAAAGGTCGAGTCGCTACTGAGCAGCGCCTGGATGACGCGCGCGTTCTTGTTGGCCAGCGCGACTGCCGCGCAGTTGTGCCCCGCAGTTGTGCCCCCGTCGCGC
>NZ_JBFTNE010000082.1:0-31183 GCF_056397325.1 Cupriavidus sp. 05N39 | reverse complement strand
GCTTGGGGGTTTTTTATGGAGCGGTGTTGGTTTTTGGACCCAAAGGAATACGACATCCCCCTGCGGGGGACGCCGGTCACTCTTCTTTGCTTCGGCAAAGAAGACTAACGAGAAGAAAGCCGACCCTGCCGGGGGCAGAGCAATAAGGCTTATGGGCCTCGGTGGTTTCGTCGTACGGCCCTGAGTGTTGGCTGGCGTGCCTCACCGGCTTGAAGGACATCGCCACTGCATGACCCAATGGTTTCGTGGTGCGGCCCCCGATGGCGGGTGCCGTGCCCATTCGGCCATCTGCCGTTCGCGGTGCCGAGCGCCACGACGCTGCCCGCCTTGGTGGTTTCGTGGTTTTGTCTCTGGCGGCACGCGCGGTGATTGTTCGGTCCCTGCCGTTCGCAGGGACGGGCGCCGCGCAACTTCGCAATGATGGGTTTCGTGGTGGGCGCGGTGGCCCGCGCTCAGTCGCCCGTGGCCTCGCGCATGTCATGGTAGTGAACCGCACAACACCATCGTCAGATTCTTTCGTGTTCGCTGACCGGGCCAAGGGGCCCACCACGAAACGAGGACGGCTGTATTCCGTCAAGGCAAGCGCCGGTACGGCAGGGTGTCGAATGGCAGGGTATTTGCCGTCAGAGACAAAACCACGAAACCAGCAAAGCATGAGATAGCGCAGCCCGTTGCATCGCGAACGGCAGATGGCCGAATGGGCACGGCGCCCGCCATCGGGGGCCGCACCACGAAACCACTGGGTCATGCAGTCGTGCTGCCGTTAAAGCCGGTAGAGCATGCCAGCCGAAGCCACTGCCCGTACGACGGAATCACTGCCGCCGAATCGCCTGATGGCTCTGCCCCCGGCAGGGTCGGCTTTCTTCTCGTTAGTCTTCTTTGCCGAAGCAAAGAAGAGTGACCGGCGTCCCCCGCAGGGGGATGTCGTACGCTGTTGGGTCCAAAAGCCAACACCGAACACCAAACAGCGAGAACCCCAGAGAACCTGCAGAGAACCTCAGAACCCCCCCTCTCAATCCGTAGTACTAGGACTCCAAAACGCCTGATGAACAAACTCCGCCTCAGCCAACCGCGCCATCAGCCGATCCAACACATCCCCATCGACGGAAGTCGAAGTCAACACCGCCTCAATCTCCACATCGCTATCCCCAAACGCACGCACCTCAAGATCCCGCGTTGGATAATTCCCCGCCTCCAGCGTCTGCTCCAGCAACCGCAAGGCCTGTTTCTGCGAAGCACGCGGCGCGATCACATAGACCGTATTGGTGACTTCCACCGCAGGCGTATCCATTGGCTGCTGGTTGATCCGGTTAACCACCGGCCTGAGCAACGTATTGGCGGCCAGCACGAACAGGCACCCCAGCCCGGCCTCCAGTATCAGGTCAGCACCGGCGCTGGCGCCGATCGCCGCCGATCCCCATAGCGTGGCGGCGGTATTCAGCCCGCGCACATTCCCTTCCTCGCGCATGATCACCCCGGCGCCGAGGAAGCCGATCCCCGACACCACATAGGCCACCACCCGCACCGCGCCGTCGTGCCCGGCCATGCGGTTGGCCATGTCGACGAAGATGGCGGCGCCCACCGCCACCAGCACATTGGTGCGCAGGCCGGCGGTGCGTTGGCGGATCTGCCGCTCGTAGCCGATCACCGCGCCCAGCACAAAGGCGGTGGTCAGGCTGACGGTGGTGTCGAGCAGCGAGTCCAGGTTGATGTTCTGGAAAGCTTGGAGGGACATGATGGTTTTCCCCGGTCTTGAAAGTTATTGTTTTTGGTACCTGTCATTCTGTCTTGCCTGCTTTTACGCCCGCCAGGTGTCATCCTGATGTCACGGGCGGCGCCCCCCGCAAGGGTGGCGGGGGCGCCGCCGGGCGCTTACTGCCACCCGAACCGCCGGATATAGAAGCGCTTGACCACCGTCACCAGCAAGGCGTAACCCAGCACGATGCCGATCATCCAGGGAAAATAGCCCGGCGGCAATGCCTCCAGCTTGAAGTATGCCGCCAGCGGTCCCATCGGCAGCCAGATGCCCACCGCCATGATCGCCACGGTGGCAATGGTCAGCGGCCAGGCCGCGCGGCTCTGGATAAAGGGCAGCCTGGGCGTGCGGATCATATGCACGATCAGCGTTTGCGTGAGCAGCCCGACCACGAACCAGCCGGACTGGAACAGCGCCTGCGCCTCCACGCTGTTGGCGGCGAACACGTACCACATCACCACATAGGTCGTGATATCGAAGATCGAGCTGATCGGGCCGAACACCACCATGAAGCGGCCGATATCGCCCGGGTTCCAGCGCAGCGGGCGCGAGACCAGTTCCTTGTCCACGCGATCGAACGGGATGGCGATCTGCGAGACGTCGTACAGCAGGTTCTGCACCAGCAGTTGCAGCGGCAGCATCGGCAGGAATGGCAGGAAGGCGCTGGCCACCAGCACGGAGAAGACGTTGCCGAAATTGGAGCTGGCCGTCATGCGGATGTACTTCAGCATATTGCAGAAGGTGCGGCGGCCTTCGATCACGCCTTCCTCCAGCACCATCAGGCTCTTTTCCAGCAGGATGAGGTCGGCGGCTTCCTTGGCGATATCCACCGCGCTGTCCACCGAGATGCCGATGTCGGCAGCGCGCAGCGCGGGCGCGTCGTTGATGCCGTCGCCCATGAAGCCAACCACGTGGCCGTTGGCGCGCAGCGCCAGCACCAGTTGCTCCTTGTGCAGCGGCGACAGTTTGGCGAACACATTGTGCTCTTCCACCGCGCGCGCCAGCGTGGGCGCGTCCATCTTCTCGATGTCCGGCCCCAGCAGCACGCGCGTGACGGGCAGCCCCACTTCGCGGCAGATCTTGGCGGTGACCAGCTCGTTGTCGCCGGTCAGCACTTTGACCGCAACGCCGTGTTCCGCCAGCGCTTGCAGCGCGGGGCGGGTGGAGTCCTTGGGCGGATCGAGAAAGGCAATGTAGCCCACCAGGGTCAGCTCGCATTCGTCGGCCACGCCGTACTGCGTCTGCGTGGTGGGCGTTTCCTTCATCGCCACCGCCACCACGCGCAAGCCTTCCTCGTTGAGGTCGTGCGTCACCTGGCGCACGCGTGCCAGCATACCGGCGTCCAGCGCCTGCGCCGTGCCATCGATCTGCACGCGCGAGCAGATGCCCAGCATTTCCTCGACCGCGCCCTTGCAGATCAGCTCGTTGTGGTCCTCGCGCTCGGCCACCACCACCGACATGCGCCGCCGCTCGAAATCGAAGGGGATCTCATCGACCTTGCGGTAATGCTGCGTCAGCCTCAACTCGCTTTGCAACTCCACATGATCGAGCACCGCGCGGTCAAGCAGGTTCTTCAGCCCGGTCTGGTAGTAGCTGTTCAGGTAGGCGTGCTTGAGCACGTCGGTGCTCACGCGGCCGAGCACGTCGGTATGCCGCTCCAGCACGATCTTGTCCTGGGTCAGCGTGCCGGTCTTGTCGGTGCACAACACGTCCATCGCGCCGAAATTCTGGATGGCGTCGAGCCGCTTCACGATCACCTTGCGCCGCGACAGCATCACCGCGCCCTTGGCCAGCGTGGAGGTGACGATCATCGGTAGCATCTCCGGCGTCAGGCCCACCGCCACCGATAGCGCGAACAGGAAGGCCTGCATCCAGTCGCCCTTGGTGAAGCCGTTGACCAGCAGCACCAGCGGCGCCATCACCAGCGCGAAACGGATCAGCAGCCAACTCACCTGGTTGACGCCGGCCTGGAAGGCGGTGGCCGAGCGTTCGGTGCTGGTGACGCGCGCGGCGAGCGTGCCGAAGTAGGTCTGGTTGCCGGTGGCAAGCACCACGGCGGTGGCCGCGCCCGAGACCACATTGGTGCCCATGAAGACGATGTTGGAGAGTTCGAGCGGGCTGTCCTGCCGGTCGCGCAGTTCCGCGAATTTTTCCACGGGCAGCGATTCCCCCGTCATTGCCGCCTGGCTGATGAAGAGGTCCTTGGCGGCGATGATGCGGCAGTCGGCGGGAATCATGTCGCCGGCGGAAAGCGCTACCAGGTCGCCCGGCACCAGTTTGCGGATCGGCACTTCGATCCTGGCCGGCGGGCGGGAGTGCACGTGCACGTTGAAGTATTCCGCGCTGACGGCGGCAACGCCGGCGGCCAGGTCGCGGCGGATCACCGTGGCGGTGGTGCTGACCATGGCCTTGAGGCTTTCCGCGGCCTGGTTGGAGCGCCGTTCCTGGACGAAGCGCAGGATGGTGGACAACGTCACCATGGTGCCGATGACCAGCGTTGCCTTCATGTCCTCGGTGAAATAGGAAATCACCGCCAGCAGCGTCAGCAGCAGATTGAACGGGTTGCTGTAGGAATGCCACAGGTGCAGCCACGCAGGCAGCGGCTTCTCATGGTCGACTTCGTTGGGGCCGAACTGCTTGAGCCGTTCCTCCATCTCGGCGCCGGTCAGGCCGTCCTCGTGCGAGCGCATCCGTACCAGCACGTCAGGCACGTCTTCTCTGGCGGCGCGCTTCAGGGATTGCGCCAGTTGCTCCGGCACCGTGCGTGAGGGGCCCGGTTTGCCCAGCGACTCAAACATCGCCAGCCGGCGGAAGTGGTGGGTCGCCCGGCGCGTGCGCAGGAAGGCGACGAAGAGCGTTTTCATCAGGTTCATCGGTGCGGTTTTCCAGTGGTTCCCGGCGAGCCGGGCGGCGATGCGTGATCGGGGCGGCTAGGGCGAGGCGCCGCCATGGACGGATACTGCAAGTGCAAGAAAATGGGGGGCAGCGTGGGAGGCCAGCCTCGCCAGGGCTCGTATGCAGGTGCGAGCCGGCGTGCCGGCAATGCGGCGCCAGGCAGGGTGCGAGCGTTAGCCCGGCGGGGGGCGGTGCGCGTCGTCATGACGCGCTTCGGCAGGACAGACCGGCGGCAGCGCCAGTGCGAGCAGCAGCACGGCGGCGCGGCCGGGGCGGCCGGCGTGCCAGCGCAGCATCTGCAGCGCCAGCAAGGCGTGTTGTGCGATGAGGAGAGACGGCATGAGGCCTCCTTGCGCGATGGCCCGAAGGCGCGCGCTGGCAGGGGCGGGTACCACATCGCGGGGCGCGGACGAGCGCGCTCCGTGGCTGGATAGCCGCAGGCTTTTGCAACGAACTGGGAGGGAGTCGCACGGAGAACCCGTGCAACGGACCACTACCCGCCGGTATCGGCTAGGCAGTGGCGATAAGACGCCTGGACTTGCCTAGCCGTTCAGAGTTTGGCCGGAGGCCAACTAGAACAACTGTCCATGGAGATGACTCCGTAGCGATAACGGGGCGAAGCGTAGCAAAGGCGATGCGCGCTTGGCAACCCTTTTCTTCCGGCTTCGTCGCGCGCTAAGACGAGTCCTAAATTTCATGCCGTTCGGACCGTGCGCCGCTACGCCGGCGTGTCCGCGGGTGCGATCTCGTTGCGCTTTCATATGGCGCCTCGCACCAACCTTTGTCAGAATAGGGGGCTGCGATCCGCGCGGCATCGCGTTGTGCCCTGCACGCACCGGATCCCTTCGGTTTCCTGTGTTCCTCAACCAGCAAGAAGTCTATGACCATAGTGCTCCCAAGTGAAACGCAGGCTGCCTTGCGTGAGTTGATCCTGCTGATTTCCTTGCACGATCAGGATGCCGCGGAAGAATACTGGGCCTCGTTTCAGCGGGCGCTAGCGCGCGCTGAAACAGGCTGCGACGGCCAAATGCTGCTGTGGCCCCTGAATGAGGCGATCGGCCATGCGGCGGGCTTCTACGTGGAATGGAAGGACACTGCCGCCCTGGTCCGCAGCGTGCAGGCTCTGTGCGACCGCGTCGGCGTGCGTGTCGGCTGGGGCGTGACCGATCCGCTTTCAAGTGCCTTTCTCGCGCGGCACGATGTGCCGCAATTGATGGCCATCGCGCAGGCTTCATTGCGCGCGGCGGGCTTTACTTTGTGGTGCTGGGACACACAGGCCGATGCCTACGCAGGATGGATGATCCGCAGCCGCGACGAGGCCGCGCTGGCTGAACTCGCCAGCCGCCTGCACCTGATGATCGATCCCGCCGACGAAACCTACTGAGCCGCCGCCGCGGCCCCGCACTTGCAAACGGGGCCGCGGCGCGAATGTCGCTCGCATTCACATTTGTTGACATTTGCGCGCGTTGCGCATTGCCGTCGGCTTTCCCGTTCGCCGACCTTGGCTCGCGCAGCTAAAGCCAGCCTCCTCCACGATCCGCCGGATGCGTTCGGCCTGGCTCTTATCGTTTCCCACCGAAGCACGCGCCGTTCCCTTGAGGACAACATTGTGGCGGGCGCCGGGCAAGCCGCGTCAGTCCCCTCGCGTTACCACAATCGCAAGGCGCTAACCTGTTCGCCGAGGTGTCCCTTGCGGCATCTCATACCCGCCGGCAGCAGTGCCCCCTGCTGCCGTTTTGCCAACCAGGCCATGCAATGTGGCCTGGCTTTTTTGCCTGGGAGCGGCACTTACCCCGGCGTGCGTGATTGCGCCGCGCCGGCGCCGACGTACAATGCTGCGCCGGGGCTCGCCAGGGCCCTCACCCGGTTCGCCAATCCGCATCAACTCCTAGCCGCCAATCACGATGGAAAGCGCCGTCACCGAGATTTTCTACCGCCTTTCCACGGCGTTCTTCTGGCCGGTCGCGCTGGCGCTGCTGGCGTTGTTTGTCCTTTCGCTGGCCGATCTCGGCAGCCTGCTGGTGCAGTCGCGCCGCCGCGCCAATGCGCCGGCCAGCGATCTGCCCGCGCTGGCCAATGCGCTGGCCGCCAGCCTGCGCAACGGCACGCGGCCGCATCTGGGCGCGGCATCGTTGTCGCCTTCGCTCGCCCGATTCTGGGACATGCTGGAAGCACGGCTGGCCCGGCTCGATTCGCACGAACACCTCGACCTGTGGCTGGATGAAACGCTGCAACGCGAGGAAATGCGCGTGGCCAACCGGCTCGATCTGACCCGCACGCTGGTTCGCATCGCGCCGATGCTGGGCCTGGCCGGCACCATCATCCCGCTCGGGCCGGCGCTGCAATCGCTGCTGGCCGGCGACATGGCCGGCATGGTCAATCACCTGGTGATTGGCTTCGGCGCAGTGGTCTGCGGACTGGTGCTGGGCGGCATCGCCTACGTGCTGACGCTGACCCGCGAACGTTGGGCGCGGGTCGACCTCAAGGAAATGGAAAACCTGTGCGAGCTGGTGCTGCGGGCCTTGCCCGAGGCAGCGCATGTTCGCGGCGCGGCGCAGTTCGCCGGAGCGCACGCCTGATGGACGCGGGTCAAGGACACCAGTTCAGGCGCCGGCGCTTTGTGCGGCGCCGCCGCGCGCAGGGCGAGCTGGCGTCGGTGCACCGGGAAGACCCGCTGGCCGGCGTCGCCAACCTGTTCGACGCCTCCATCGTCTTTGCCGTGGGCCTGATGGTGGCGCTCACGCAAGCCTTCAGCCTGACCCAGCTGCTCAATCCCGATTCGCAATTCACCATGGTCCAGCGCGACCCGCGGACCGGCGAGCTGCAGTTGCTGGAGAAGAACCGCAGGGAGGTCAAGGTCAGCAAAATGTCCGCGCAGCAAAAGACCGGCGAGGGCACGCGGCTGGGCGTGGCCTACCAGTTGCCGGACGGCAGCGTGGTGTATGTGCCGGAAGGCGCGGCGCCGGGCACCCGGCCTGTCCCGGCGGCATCGGCGCCGGCTGCGCGTTGATGGGTTCGATGCCGCGCACGCCGTTCACGGTGTCCCTCGCACCGATGACGATGCTGGCGGATGCGCTGTTCCGGTCTCGCCCGTTGCATTGGCTGTTGCTCGCGCTTGTCCTGCTGTGCGGGCGAGCCCACGCGGCGGGGTTGGTGCAACCCGCAGCCGATGGCGGCCGTGCCCCTGKCCGCGTGTTGCTGATCACTACCAATACCCATCTGCTGCCCGCCGCCGAGGCGCGCCTGCGTGAACTGGCGGGGCCGGGCAGGGTGCGGCTCGACGCCGTCACCACGGCGCCCGATCCCGCGCAGGTGGCCGCCGCCGATGTCGTCTACGCCTACTTCGCGCCAACTGCCGTGCTCCGGCAGGTGGCACCGGCTGTGCGCCAGGCGCGGCAGCGCGGCGCGCTGGTGCTGGCGGCGCCGGCCGCCTCCGCCGAGGCCGCCTGGGGCATCGGCATGGACGCCGCGCGTAACCAGGCCGCCGAGGCTTACTGGAGCGCCGGCGGCGCCGACAACCTGGCCGGCTGGCTGGCCTGGCTGGTGGCCGCGGTGCGCGGGGAGCAAGCCATCGCCGTGCCGCCGCCGCGCCCGCTGCCCACGGCCGGCATCTATCATCCGCGCGCCGCGCAGCCCTTCGCCACGCTCAAGGACTACCTGGCCTGGTATCGCGGCGGCGGAGCCGGCGGCCTGCCTGCACAGGCGCCGCTGGTCGGCATCGCCTTCTACGCCAGCAACTATCGGCAGCAGGACCTTGCGCATATCGATGCCCTGATCGCGGCGCTGGAGCGCCAGGGCATCGGCGCGGTGCCGGCGTTTGGCTGGCCGCTGTCCGGGCTGGAACCGATGCTGGCGGCCGACGGCCACAGCCCTTTGCGCGCGCTGCTGACGCTGAACCTCACTATCAGCCGGGCCGAAGACAAGTCCTGGCTGGAACGCCGGGGCCTGCATGCCATCAACCTGATCGCCACGCGCGACAGCCAGGAAGCGTGGCGCGCGGACGTGCGCGGCATCGGCGGCGAGCGGTTGCCGCTGCTGCTCAACACGCCCGAGCGTGCCGGCGCCACGGAGCCGATCCTGTTCGCCACGCTGGAGGACGAGGGCGGCGCCAAGACCAGCCGGGCCGTGCCGGAGCGCGCGGACGCCGCGGTGGCCCGCGTGCGGCGCTGGATCGCGCTGCAGGACAAGCCCGCGGCGGACAAGCGCATCGCCATCCTCTACTACAACAACCCGCCGGGCCGCGGCAATATCGGCGCCAGTTACCTGGCCACGCTGCCGTCGCTGGTGCAAATCATGGCGCGCCTGCGGGAAGCCGGCTACCGCACCGGCACCGCGTTGCCGGACACGGCCGAACTCACCGCGCTGCTGGAACGCAACGGCCGCAACATGGAAGAATGGTCGCCCGGCGAACTGGCAGAGATGGTGTCGCGCGGCAGGGTCAGCTTGCTGCCGATGGCGCAGTACAAGCGCTGGTTCGACGCCTTGCCGGCGGCGTTCCGCCAGTCGGTGCTGGCAGCCTGGGGGCCGCCGGAGCGCAATCCGCTGATGCTGGTTGGCGATGGCCACGGCGGGCAGGATTTCGTCATTCCGGGCCTGCGCTTCGGCAACCTGTTCGTCGGCCCCCAGCCGCTGCGCTCCACGTTCGCGCGTGCGATGGACAGCTCGCACGATACGGTGACCCCGCCGCCGCACTCCTATATCGCGGCCTACCTCTGGTACCGCCACGCCTTTGGCGCCGACGCGATGGTCCACGTTGGCCGCCACGGCACGCTGGAATGGCTGCCGGGCAAACAGGTGGGGCAGAGCGGCGGCGACAGTGCCGAAGTGCTGCTGGGCGACCTGCCCAACGCCTACTACTACATCCAGGACGGCGGCGGCGAGGCGATCCAGGCCAAGCGCCGCAGCGCGGCCGTGCTGGTCAGCCACCTGACGCCGCTGATCGCCCGCGCGGGCTGGCCGGACGCGCTGGCGAAGCTGGACGAAGTGATCGAGCAGCAGGAAGCCGCCGCCGACAGCTCTCCGGCACTTGCCGAGCAATACCGTTTGCAGGCACTGGCGCAGATCCGCGCGCTGGGCCTGGACCGCCAGCTCGGGCTGGACCTCGGCGCGCCCTGGGCGCAGGTCGAGCCGGTGATCCACCGCTTCCTGCACAAGGTCGAGGCCGAGCCGGTGCCGCTGGGCATCCATGCGCTAGGCGAACTGCCACCGCCGGATATCCAGCAGCAGGCGCTGGCCACCGTGCTGGGGAGCGCCTTTGACGCGGGCGAGACGCGCCGCATCGGCCAGGATACCTTGTCCCGCTGGGCGGGCGCGCTGGTGGAGGGACGCGAGCCCGACACCGCCGGCGTCGGCGATGGGCAGCCGCTGGCGGACAAGGCGAAGGCCGCGTTGTCGATGGCGCGGGAGTGGCTGGCGCGGTTGCGCGAATCGCCGCGCCGCGAACTCGACGGCCTGATCACCGTGCTGGCGGGCCGCTACTTGCCGACCGCGCCGCTGGGCGATCCGGTTCGCACCCCGCAGGGCCTGCCCACCGGGCGCAACTTGCATGCCTTCGACGGCGCGCTGATCCCCACGCCGGCCGCCTGGGCACTCGGCAAGCAACTGGCGGCGCAGACACTGGCGCGCTATCGCGAGGAAACCGGCGCCGCGCCGGAACAGGTGTCGATGGTGCTGTGGTACGGCGAGACCGAACGCCACCAGGGCGCGATGGAGAGCGAGGCGCTTTACCTGATGGGCGTGGAGCCGGTCTGGAATGCCCGCGGCGTGGTTGAGGATGTGCGCCTGATTCCCGATGCCGAACTCGGCCGCCCGCGCGTGAACGTGCTGTTCACCATTTCCGGCATTTACCGCGACGGTTTCGGCGACAAGGTGGCGCTGCTGGACAAGGCCGCGCGCCTGGCCGCCGCCGCCGGCGACAACGCCATCAGCCGCCACGACCGCGAGGCGCGGGCAACGCTGCTGGCGGCCGGCGTGGAACCGCAACTGGCCGGCCGCCTGGCCCGCGCCCGCGTGTTTGCCGCCAAGCCCGGCAACTACAGCATCGGCGTGCAGCAGATGGTGGAGCAGAGCAAGGATGTGCCGCAGGCCGGGGAACAGCCGGGCGCGCTGGCGCGGCAATACCTGCGCTATATGAACTTCGCGTTTTCAAGCGAAGGCTGGGGCGAAACCGCGCCGCAGGCGCTGGCCAGCCATCTCAAGTCCAACCAGGCCGTGCTGTTCTCGCGCGCCAGCACGCTGTACGGCGCGCTCGACAACGACGATACCTACCAGTACGCCGGCGGCCTGAACATGGCCACGCGCGCGGTCAGCGGGCAGGCGCCGCGCTTCTGGCTGCACAACCTGCGCCGCGCCGGCGAGGAGCAGACTGTCGATGCCCGCACCTGGCTGGCAACCGAGCTCAACGCGCGCAACTGGAACCCGCGCTGGATCGAAAACATGCAGCGCTCCGGCTATGCCGGCGCGCGCGAGATGTTCAAGGAGATCGAGCATCTCTATGGCTTCCAGGCCACGAGCCCGGAGCAGATGAGCGGCAGCTTCTGGCAGAACACGTATGAAGTCTACGTGGCCGACAAGCACGGGCTGGGCATGGACCGCTTCTTTTCGCAAAGCAACCCGCACGCGCGGCAGGGCATCCTGGCACGGTTGCTTGAGGTGGACCGGCAGGGCAGCTATCGCTTCACGGCGCAAGAGCGCGCCGATATGGCGCGGCGCTATGTGGAATCGGTCAACCGCGACGGACTGTCGTGCTCGGCCAATAGCTGCGGCAATCCGGTGCTGATGCAATACATCGCCGGGCTGGGGCAGCAAGCCCGGCTGCCGTCGGATACGCTGCGCGCATTCGCCGAGCGGCTGGCGCGCGCCATGCCGGGGCGGGAGCCGGCCGCGCAGGGCGCACGCGCGGGATTGGCCGAGACGCTTGCGGCACGGCCTGCGCGCCAGGCCGCGCCGCAGCCACCGGCGCCGCGTCCCTCCACCGAGCCAGCCACCGGGCCAGTCACCGGCCATTTGCTGGAAAGCCGCGTGCTCAAGCTCGCGCCGCCCGCGCCCCTGACGGGCCTTGCGCCCCGCGAGGCACTCCGGGCCGCCGTGCTGATGCTGCTGCTGGTTGGCGCCGGCGCGGGCGCCGAGTGGTGGCGCGGCCGGCGGCGCGGACCGGCGCAAAGCTGACGCGGCGCCGGTGGACAGCACCTCCGTATCTCTTTATGCTGATCCCCTCGCAGCGGCCGGGACCGCCGCCGCTTACCGGCTGCGTGGTGCATAACTTGCCAAACGCCCGCATCGCTTCGCAAGCCCCGGTTCAACCCCAACGCCGAATTCGCAAATCCGCCCATGCAGACCCGTAAAATCCCCGCCACCATCGTCACCGGCTTCCTTGGCAGCGGCAAGACCACCTTGCTGCGCCATATCCTTGAAAACGCCGGCGGCCGCCGCATCGCGGTGATCGTCAACGAGTTCGGCGAACTGGGCATCGACGGCGAGATCCTCAAGGGCTGCGGCATCGGCTGCGACGAGTCCGGCGAGAGCAATGGCCAGCTCTACGAACTGGCCAACGGCTGCCTGTGCTGCACGGTGCAGGAGGAATTCTTCCCGGTGATGGAGCAATTGCTGGAGCGGCGCGCCGACATCGACCATGTGCTGATCGAAACATCCGGCCTGGCGCTGCCCAAGCCGCTGGTGCAGGCCTTCAACTGGCCCAGCATCAAGAGCGCCTTCACGGTCGACGCGGTGGTCACCGTGGTGGACGGCGCCGCGGCCGCCGCCGGCCAGTTCGCCGCCGATCCGGACGCCGTGGACGCGCAGCGCAAGGCCGACCCCAATCTCGACCACGAATCCCCGCTGCATGAACTGTTCGAAGACCAGCTAGGCGCCGCCGACCTCGTCATCCTCAACAAGACCGACCTGATCGACGCGGCGCAGCGCGCCGAAGTGGAAGCGCTGATCCGTCCGGAAATCCCCGCCGAAGTGAAGATCGTCGGCGCGCAGGGCGGCAAGCTGGATATCGGGCTGCTGCTGGGGCTGAACCGTGCCTCGGAGGAGAGCATTCACCTGCGGCCCGACCACCACGGCTCGGCGGACGATCCCGATCACGCCGACCACCATCACGACGAGTTCGATTCGGTGGTGGTGGAGCTCGGCGAGGTGGACCGCGATCCACTGATCGATGGCCTGCGCCAACTGGTGGAAAGCCATACGATCTACCGCATCAAGGGCTTCGCCGCGTTGCCGGGCAAGGGCATGCGCCTGGTGCTGCATGGCGTGGGCCGCCGCTTCGACAGCTACTTCGACCGCCGCTGGCAAGCGGGCGAGACGCAGTCCACCCGCATCGTGCTGATCGGGCAGGATCTTGACCAGCCCGCCCTGCAGGCCGCCTTGCAAACCGCGCTGGCGGGCGCCGTGCGCGTGGCTTGAGGCAGACCCTAGCCCAGGCACCCGATGCATCTGCTTTCCACCCGCCCGGGCGGCTTCGTCGACGATAACGCCGGCGTGGTGCGCATCGAGCAGAGCCCGGCCGAGATCGTGGTGCTGAGCGCGGCGGATACCACGCTGTCGCTGCTGGCCGGCGTCTTTCCGCGCCTGGGCGCGGACTTCCCCACGGTGCGGCTGGCCAACCAGATGTACCTGCGCCAGCCGGCCTCGCTCGACATGTACGTCGACGATGTGCTGCAGCACGCGCGGGTGGTGGTGGTCGATCATCTCGGCGGCG
The DNA here is from genome assembly GCF_056397325.1 of Cupriavidus sp. 05N39. NCBI lineage: Bacteria > Pseudomonadati > Pseudomonadota > Betaproteobacteria > Burkholderiales > Burkholderiaceae > Cupriavidus > Cupriavidus sp. 05N39. Next base: position 17,828 of record NZ_JBFTNE010000082.1, on the reverse strand, counting down.
ATAGCGACTGGGCTTACGGCCTGGAGCGGCTGTCCGAACTGGCGCGCGCGCGCGGCCAGTTGCTGGTGATGTTCTCTGGCGACCTGGCCGAAGATGCCAACCTGCTTGCGCGCAGCAATGCGCCGCAAGCGCTGGCCAGCAACCTGTGGCGCTACCTGCGCGAAGGCGGCGCGGACAACGCGGAACAGTTCTTCCGCTGCCTCGCGCACCATGCCTTTGGCTGGGGCGAGCCGGCATTGCAGCCGCGCGTGCTGCCGCAGGCAGCGATCTATCATCCGGCGCACGGCGTGGCCACGGCGGCGGACTGGCAGCGCGAATGGGAGCGTGACGGCCATCCGGACGGGCCGGTGGTGGCGCTGGTCTTTTACCGCTCGCACCTGCAGGCCGGCAACACGGCCGTGTTCGATGCCCTGATCGCGGCCTTGCGCGCCGAGGGCATGCGCCCGCTGCCGCTGGCGGTCAGTTCGCTCAAGGACACGCTGTGCCGCGACGTCATGCAGCACTTGTGCGCGGAGCACGGCGCGGCGCTGGTGCTCAACACGACGGCGTTCGCGGTTTCCTCGCTCGATGCGCCCGAATCGCCGCAACTTGCCGGCGATGCGCCCGTGCTGCAGGTCATCCTGAGCGGCGGCAACCGCGAGGACTGGCTGCGCGACAGCCAGGGACTCGGGGCGCGCGATGTCGCCATGCATATCGCCATGCCCGAGGTCGATGGCCGCATCATCACGCGCGCGGTCAGCTTCAAGGGACTGGCCTATCGCTGTCCTTACACCGAGGTCGACGTGGTGCGCTACCAGCCTGACGCGGAGCGCATCGCCTTCGTGGCCGAGCTGGCCCGCCGCTGGTGCCGCCTGCGGCAGCTCGGCAATGCGGACAAGCGCGTAGCGCTGGTGCTGGCCAACTATCCGGCCAACGAAGGGCGCATCGGCAACGGCGTGGGCCTGGATACGCCCGCCTCGGTCGTGGGTATTCTCGCCATGCTGCGCGAACAGGGGTACCACTGCGAAGGCTTGCCGGCGGACGGCGACGACCTGATGCGCGGGCTGACCCGGGGCATCACCAACGACCTGGCGCAACGCGACCTGCGGCCGGCTTTCCAGAGCCTGCCGATGGCGGACTACCTGTGGCAACTGGCCGCCCTGCCGGAAGAGAACCGGCGCGCCATTGCCGAACGCTGGGGCCGCCCGGAACAGGATCCGATGGTGCGCGAAGGCCGTTTCATGATCGCCGGCGTGCGCAGCGGCCATTTGTTCGTGGGGCTGCAGCCGGCCCGCGCGTACGCGCTGCCCGGCGAAGCGGGCACCCAGGGCTATGCCAGCTACCACGATGCCGATCTGGTGCCGCCGCACGGCTACCTGGCCTTCTATTTCTGGCTGCGCCACAGTTTCGGCGCCGATGCCATCGTCCATGTGGGCAAGCATGGCAACCTGGAGTGGCTGCCCGGCAAGAGCGTGGCGCTGGCCGACAGCTGCTGGCCGGATGCCATCCTCGGGCCGCTGCCGCATCTCTATCCCTTTATCGTCAACGACCCGGGCGAGGGCGCGCAGGCCAAGCGGCGCGCGCAGGCCGTCATCATCGACCACCTGATGCCGCCGCTCACGCGCGCCGAGAACTACGGCCCGCTGCAAGACCTGGAGCGCCAGGTCGACGAATACTACGAGGCGCTGGCGGTGGACCCGCGCCGCGCGCGGCTGCTGCGCAAGGCCATCCTGACGCTGATCGTCGACCAGCAACTGCATCGCGAGCTCGGGCTGGATGCCCCCGCCGACAGCGATGGCGAGGACGCGCTGCTCAACCGCACCGACGCTTACCTGTGCGAGCTGAAGGAATCGCAGATCCGCGATGGCCTGCATGTTTTCGGCGTGTCGCCGGCGGGCCGCCAGCGGCGCGACACGCTGCTTGCGCTCGGGCGCTTTCCGGTGGGCGACGGCAAGGGCGCGCAGGCCAGCTTGCTGACGGCGCTGGCCGCCGACCTGGCGCTGGGCGGCGGCTTCGATCCGCTCGATGCCGACTGGTCCGCGCCATGGCAAGGGCCGCGTCCGGCGCAAATGGCGGCGCTCGACGCGGGGCCGTGGCGCCATCATGGCGATACGCGCGAGCGGCTGGAGATGTTGGCCACGGCATTGCTTGACGCGGCGGACGCCGGTGACGGCATGGCGCGTTCCCTGCCGCGGACCGCTGCCGTGCTGGCACGCCTGCAGCGGGACGTGATGCCGCGCCTGGATGCCTGCGGCCCGCAGGAAATGCTGCAACTGTCGCGCGGGCTGGCCGGGCGCTTCGTCCCGCCCGGCCCCAGCGGCGCGCCTTCGCGCGGACGGCCCGATGTACTGCCTACCGGGCGCAATTTCTACTCGGTCGATACGCGCGCGGTGCCCACCCGCACGGCCTGGACGCTGGGCCTGAAGTCCGCCAGCCAGCTGATCGAGCGCCACTTGCAGGAGCACGGCGAATATCCGCAGTCGATCGGGCTTTCCGTATGGGGCACCGCCACCATGCGCAGCGGCGGCGACGACATCGCGCAAGCGTTCGCCTTGCTGGGCGTGCGGCCGAAGTGGGCGCCCGGCAGCTACCGCGTGACCGATTTCGAGATCCTGCCGATGACGATCTTCGACCGCCCGCGCATTGATGTGACCTTGCGCGTGTCGGGTTTTTTCCGCGATGCCTTCGCCAACGTCATGCGCCTGTTCGATGCCGCCGTGCAGGCGGTGGCCGAACTGGACGAGCCGGCCGAACTCAACCCGGTGCGAGCACGCGTGCAAAGCGAGCGAGCGCGGCTGGAAGCGCAGGGCGTGCCGGCCGCCGAGGCGCGCCGCCGCGCGGGCTGGCGCGTGTTCGGCGCGCGGCCGGGCGGATACGGCACGGGCCTGCAGGATCTGATCGAAAGCCGCAACTGGCAGGACGACCACGATCTCGCCCAGGCTTACCTGCATGCCGGCGGCTACGCCTACGGACAGGGCACGGATGGCGTCGAAGCGCGCGCCAGCTTTGCCGAGCGGCTGGCCAGCCTGGATGCGGTGGTGCAGAATCAGGACAACCGCGAGCACGACCTGCTCGACGCCAACGATTACTACCAGTTCCAGGGCGGCATGGTGGCCGCCGCGCGCGCGTTCGGCGGTGCCCAGCCGGCCATCTATCACGGCGATCACAGCAATCCGGCGGCGCCGCGCATCCGTACCCTGCAGGAAGAAATCAGCCGCGTGATCCGCGCGCGCGTGGTCAATCCCAAGTGGATCGACGGCGTCAAGCGGCATGGCTACAAGGGCGCCTTCGAGATGGCCGCCACCGTGGACTACCTGTTCGGATTCGATGCCACCACGCGCGTGGTGGCCGACCACCAGTACGCCCTGGTGACCGATGCCTATGTGAACGACGCGGACACCCGCGCCTTCCTGCGGCAGCACAATCCGCGCGCGCTGCACGCCATCTGCGAGCGCTTGCTCGAAGCGGTGCAACGTGGCCTGTGGCAGGAGCCGGGCGCACGCCGCGCCCAATTGGAACAACACCTGCTCGACAGCGAGCAGGCGCTTGAAGGAATGCCCTCATGAATGCGACCGCCCGGCTCCTGCGCGTGCCGTTTCCCTTCAGTGCCCTGGTGGGGCAGCAGCGTCTGCGGCAAGCGCTGCTGCTCGCCGCGGTGGACCCCGGCATCGGCGGCGTACTGGTCAGCGGCCCGCGCGGCACGGCCAAGTCGACCGCCGCGCGCGCGTTGGCCGAACTGCTGCCAGAGGGCCAGTTCGTCACGCTGCCGCTGGGCGCCAGCGAAGAGCAACTGACCGGCACGCTTGACCTTGGCCATGTGCTGCAGCAGAACGAGGTACGCTTCGCGCCCGGCCTGCTGGCGCGAGCGCACCAGGGGGTGTTGTACGTGGATGAGGTGAACCTGCTGCAGGATCACCTGGTCGACCAGTTGCTCGATGTAGCCGCCAGCGGCGTCAACGTGGTGGAGCGCGACGGCGTGTCGCACCAGCACGAGGCGCGCTTCGTGCTGGTCGGCACCATGAACCCGGAGGAGGGCGAGTTGCGTCCGCAACTGCTGGACCGCTTCGGTCTGGCGCTGGCGCTGGAGAACTGCACCGATCCCGCGCAGCGCCAGGCCATCGTCAAGGCGCGGCTGGCGTTCGACAGCGATCCCGGGGCGCTGCGCGCGCGCTTTGCCGCCGAGCAGGACACGCTGACGCGGCAGGTGCGGCTGGCGCGCGCGGCGCTGCCGTCGCTATCGTTCAGCGATGCCGTGCACGAGCATGTCAGCGCGCTGTGCCTGGCCGCTGCCGTCGACGGCGTGCGCGCCGACCTGGTGATGTTGCGCGCGGCGCGCGCGCTGGCGGCCCTGCAATGCGATGCGGCGGTGGTGCCGGCGCATGTGGATGCCGTCGCGGAACTGGTGCTGCACCATCGGCGCCAGGCGGCGCCCGATGCCGACAGGCATGGCGATGCCAGCGATGCCGGGGAATCCAGCCGTGCCAGCGATGGCGGGGGCGATAGGGCAGATACCGGCGCGGCGGGCGCCGGCAACCCCTGGGGAGCGCTTCCGCCGCCGTCGGCGGCCAGCACGACGGGCATCGCCGCCGTCAAATCCGTGAGGCCGCTGCCCGCAAAAAAAGCCTGAGCCACCGGCAGGCCGCCGCCGATTCCGGGCAAGGCGGCAACCGGTGGCAGGCACCCCGTTTCGCCTCTCCCCGAGGCCTCCCGGCAGGCCTGCGCATCCACTGGCCGCGCACGCTCGCGGCCAAGCGCACCGAACCGCTGGCCGCCGGCCACCTCCGCATGCGAACCCAGCAGGCACATGCCGGCGTGTTGCATTGTTTCGTGCTCGACTGCTCGGCATCGATGCTCCATGGCCGCCAATTGGCGCTTGCGAAAGGCGTGCTCCTGCGCTTGCTGGAGCGCGCCTACCAGGCGCGCGCCGAAGTGGCGCTGGTGTGCTTCGCCGGAGGCCGGGCGGAGGTGCGCCTGCAGCCAGCGCGGGCCCGTCCGTGGAGCGAAGCCTGGATCCGCCCGATTGCCGGTGGCGGCGGTACGCCGCTGGCGCTTGGCATGGAGCGTGCCGGCCAGCTGCTGGCGCAGGCTGCGCACCGCCGTCCGGCGCAGCAGCGCTGGTTGTGGCTGCTAAGCGATGGCCGCAGCATGGAGCAGCCGCCGCGTCCGCATGGGGCAGATGCGGTGATGGTGGTGGATTTCGAGCGGCAGGCGGTGGCGTTGGGGCGTTGCCGGCATTTGGCGCAGAGGTGGGAGGGAGAGTATCTGGTGGCGGATGCGTTGATCGGGTGAGATACCAGCACTGTATGTTTATACAGTGTGGTGTAGGATGCCATTTCCTCCGCCGGATCATGAGCGTGAAAGCGAAACGTACACTCGGTGGCCTGGATGGCGGCCTTGGGCGTTGGCGTCAGGCTTGTCATTCGTATAGTCAGGCTATACATTTCTCATGATTTTGCAATGAGCAAAAGCTTCGCTCACTCCGGCCTGCAGCGATTCTTCGAGACCGGATCGAAAGCCGGGATTCAGCCTCGGCATGCCGAGAAACTTCGGATACAGCTTGGTGCTTTAGACCACGCCATCAAGCCGGAGGACATGGGCGTGCCCAGTTGGAGATTGCACGAACTCAAAGGCCGCATGGCCGGACACTGGTCAATCAGCGTCAATGGGAATTGGCGCATTACCTTCAGATTCGAGGATGGTGATGCGCTGGTTGTGGACTACCGCGACTACCACTGACCCTCAAAGTACTGACATCAAGGAGCCCATCATGACTCGGATGCAAAAGCCTCCGCATCCCGGCACGGTCCTCGCTGAATGGCTGGCGGGCCTCGACGACATGACGATCACGGCGTTCGCCGAGCACATCGAAGTGACGCGTGCCACGCTCTCCCGTATCGTGAACGGCCATGCGGCAATTACGCCCGATATTGCCATTCGCCTGGAAGAAGCGTTGGGTGCCAGCCGCGAGATGTGGTGCGGTATGCAGACGGCCTACGACCTCTGGATGGCCGCGCAGAAGCCCCGGAAACACATCAAGCCGATTGCTCGTCCGGTCATGGACGAAGCGGAGCCGTCCTGCGCATAGGGCACCGGCGGGAAGCCCATATAAGTTCCGCTCCGGCCACACTCGCTCAATGGCTTGAGCAAGGGCGCCGATGTGGTTCCCATTTCAGCGAGCGGCGCAGGTCCGCCTCGCCAGACCTCACCCCATCCGCACCTCGATCTCATCGTAGCGCCGGACCCGGTACACCACCATCGAGATCAGCCAGCTCAGCACGAACACGCCGATGATCACATAGCCGAGCATGCCGAAATGTTCGTTCAGCTCCCCGATCACGTCCCACAGGCCGCCTTCCAGCCCGAGCTTGTCGGCGATTAGTCCGAGCGCTTCGATGCCACCGATCACTACCGCGACGATCACCGATACCAGCGTGATGGTCATGTTGTAGTAGAGCTTGCGGATCGGCTTGGTGAAGGCCCAGCCGTAGGCGCCCAGCATCAGGATGCCGTCGGTGGTGTCCACCAGCGACATGCCGGCGGTGAACAGCGCGGGGAACACCATGATGGTCCAGAACGGCACGCCTTTTGCCGCCTCCGCCGCCGATAGCCCGAACAGCGCCACCTCGGTGGCGGTATCGAAGCCGAGGCCGAACAGCAGCCCCATCGGGAACAGGTGCCAGCTGCGGCTGGCCAGCCGGAACAGCGGGCGGAACAGCCGCGACAGCACGCCGCGGTTGTTCAGCAGCAGGTCCAGGTCCTGCTCCTTGAGCGCCTCGCCGCGCTTGACCGCCCGGAAGGCGCGCCACACGGAGATCAGGATCAGCAGGTTGAAGAAGGCCAGCAGGAACAGGAACAGCGCGGACACGCTGGTGCCGATCATGCCGCCCACGGCTTTCATGTCCGCAAAGCGCGTTTGCAGCGCGGCGGCGGCAACGGCGATGCCGATCGACATCAGCGTGACCACGGTGGAATGGCCGAGCGAGAAGAAGAAGCCGACCGTCACCGGGCGCTTGCCTTCCTGCATCAGCTTGCGCGTGACGTTGTCGATGGCTGCGATATGGTCGGCATCGACGGCGTGGCGCAGGCCGAGCGTGTAGGCCAGGACCGCCGAGGCCAGCAGCATGGGGTGCTCGCGGAACGCCACCAGCGCCCACACCCACGCCCCGGCGTTGGCGGCGATCAGGAAGACATAGAGCGCAATGACCTTGCGGCGCACGTCGGCGTCCTGGTCGTTGAAGATGCTGGCGAGGAAGCGAAACATGGGGGCTCCGTGAACGGTCCGGAATGTTGGGTAAATGGGCGACCGCCGGGATTCATGCCCGGCGGCGGCGCCTGCGAAACAACCTGCGCCAGCCGATCACCACGCCGCTGACAGCGCCTGCCAGCCCGACGATCGAAAGCAGCCAGACCGCCAGGTCCCAGGCGGGGCGATGCCGCAGCAGCCAGCCGAGATCCCAGCTATGCGCGGCATTGAACAACCACCGGTAGGCGCGCCGGCTGCTGTCGCTGCGGCCGAGCAGGTTGCCGTTGTCGGGATCGATATACGCCCAGGTTTCGGCGGCATCGTCAAAGCGCACGCGCAGCACCGGCAGCTTGCGCGGCTGGTGGTGGCTGTACCAGTAGGCGTCGTCTTGTTGCAGCAGGTCGCTGCCAGCGACAGCCGCGTCCGGCACCAGCCGGGCGGCAGCCTGCGCGAGCGCCCCGGCGGAGATCGCAAGCGGCGCCCCGGTGTCGGCACGGTAAGCCTGCGTCGTGACCGCGGCGCCGGCAGCGGCCCGCGCCACCAGCAAGACCGGCAATCCGGCCTGCCAGGCCATCTTGATTTCCCGCGGGGGCGCGCCGGTGCCAGGCGGCATCCCCGCAAGCGCCGTGGCGTCCCTGGCGGGAAAGCGCGGCAGGACTTCGCCCGCATAGCGCTCCAGCGCGGGCTGCGCAAACGCGCGCCCCGGAAACCACTGGTTGGGATTGACCGATAGCCAGCCGCTTGCCAGCCAGGCCAGCAGGAACAGCGAACCGGCCAGGCCGGCGATATGGTGCCAGGCCATCCAGCCGTGATAGGGCGAGGTGCCGCCGGCGCTGCCATGCGCAAAGCGGCGGCGCACGCGCAGGCGCAGCCAGCCGATCCAGATGCCGCTGATCGCCACGGCGATGCAGACGCCGGATGTCCACAGCACCACCTGCCGCCACAGCGGCGGATCGGCCCGCACCGGCGTGAAGTAAAGCCAGTGCGGGACCGCGCCAAGCCAGTTCCAGAATCGCTCGTTGCGGTTCGTGTCGCGCATGACTTCGCCKGTGCGCGCGGAGACATACAGCTCGGTGCCGGCGGCATCGTCCAGCGCAATGCGGTGCAGCGGGCGCCAGGGATTCAGTCCGTTGGGCACGGTCCACTGGTCCCGCTCGGCGGTCTCGATCCAGCGCGCGCCGGCGGCGCCGGAGAAGCGCCGGGCGATCTCTTGCGCGGCGGGGGCATCCACCTGTTCGATGCGGGCCGCGTTGCGCGCGGACACGGTGTGTGGCTTCCCGTTCCAGTCGACCATGCGATAGACGGGGTGCGCGCCCATCATTTCCAGGCGCAGGCTGCGCGGAAAGCGGGCGAGGCCTGCGCCGGCCATCGCCGCATCGGGCGAGACCCGCACCGTGGCCACGTCCAGCGGCGGCAGCCCCGCGAGGCGCTCGGCGTCGGTCAGCGCGGGAAAGGCCACATACATCATGACCAGTCCCGACAGGAACCACATGGCGATCAGCAGGCAGCCGGCGATGCCGGCCCAGCGGTGCACCAGATAGAGCCAGCGGCGCGTGAAGCGCCAGCAGGACTCGCGCCAGGACAGGGGCGTGCTCGCCATGGCCTGGCCTAGAAGTAGAAGTTGGCCGACAGCTCAGCGGCGCGCGGCCGTCCCAGCAGCCACTGGGCGCCGCTGTTGCCGGACGATTCGGCGTAGTCGCGGTTGAACAGGTTGTAGACCCGCAGTGTCAGCGCCGTCTTGCGCGATATGCGCCATTGCAGCGAGGCATCGACCACCGTGTACGACGGCATGGCCGTCGTATTGGCATTGTTGGTATAACGCTTGCCCACGTAGCGCAGGCCGCCGCCGGCCTGCCACCGCGGCGCGAAGGCCCAGGTCAGCCACAGGTTGGCCGCCTGCTGCGGCACGTTCGTCGGCACGTTGCCGTTGCGCGAGACCAGGGCGCCGTTCACGCTTTCGGTGAAGTCGTCGTACCGGGCCCGCAGCAAGGTGCCGTTGGCATCCACGCGCAGGCCGCGCATCAGTTCCACGCTGACCGAGGCTTCCAGCCCGCGCGAGGACTGCTCGCCTACCTGCACCGAGAGCGCCGGGTTGCCGGCATCGCGCGTGAGGAGGTTCTTCTTGACGATCTGGTAGGCGGCAAAGGTCCACTCGCCGCGCTGGTTCCAGAACGACTGCTTGACCCCGGCTTCGATCTGCCTGCCGGTAGCGAGCTTGAAGTCCTTTTGCGCATCCGAGGTGGTGATCAGTGCGCCAAGGGGGTCGGTGGCCGTGGCGTACTGCGCGTAGACGGAAAAGGCGGGTGTGAATTCGTAGACCGTGCTCGCGCGCCAGGTGACGTTGTTGAAGCTGCGGGTCCAGTCGTCGCCGGAGACCAGGTTGCCGCGCTCCAGTTCGGCATGGTCGAGCCGCACGCCGCCGATCACCGACCATTGCCGGGTCAGCTTGAGGCGGTCTTCGCCAAACAGCGCGTATTGCGTGGTGTGGGTACGGAAGCGCGGCGACGTGACGATGCCCGGCGGGCTGAAGAACTGGCCCGGATCGAACTGGTAGGCATTCACGGTGGAGGTACCGCCGTAGGGCGAGTTGTTGCTGTGGGTGAAGTTGATCCGGTTGACGTCGAATCCCACCAGGGCGGTATTGGCCATGCCGAACAGCTGCCCGTCGATCTTCAGGTCGGCGCGGTCGCCCACCTGCTCCTGGTTGTGCAGGATTTCCAGGTAGTCGGTGCGGCGCACCTGGCCGGTTGCCGGCAGGAAGGTATAGGACTCGGCATCGCGCCAGTGGCGCTGGCTGGTGAGGTAGTAGAACTGGTTGCGCACCGTCACTCGCTCATTGGGCTGCCATTGCGCGGCGAGCCGGGTCCAGCGGTCGCGGTAGGTGATCTCGGCATCGCCGACGTTGTAGTTCTTCTTGCGCAGGGAGGTGTCCAGGCTGCCGCTGACCAGCGGCGTGCCCAGGTATTGCATCGGGTGCTGGTCGCCGTCGTCATAGGACAGCGTCATATTGAACTCCGGCGATACGTCGAGCCGCACCGCGGCCGACACCGCCACGCTGCGCGAATCGCCCCGGTCCACCCAGCCGCCGGAGCGCGCGTAGTTGGCATTGAAGCGGTACGAGAGATTCTCGTTGACCGCGCCGCCGCTGTCGAAGGCGGCGCGCGCGGTGCGCTGGGTGCCGCCGGTGAGCTGCAGCTCGTTGGCGATCGGCGCGCGCAGCGGCTTCTTGGGGATCACGTTGACCACGCCGCCGATCGCGCCCTCGCCGTACATGACCGAGGCCGCGCCGCGCAGGACTTCGATGCGGTCCGCCGACCAGGTGTCGAAGGGGAAGGTCACGGTGCCGGAGGCGACGTAGAGCCGTGTGCCGTCGTACAGCTGCATCACCGAGCCTTGTCCGGAGAAGCCGCGCGCCGTGAGCGACGTGCCGCCGTTGCCGGGGGCGCCGTTGGAGGTTATGCCGGTGGTGCGGGTAACGGCTTCGCGCACCGACTGGTCGCCGCGCTCGCGTATCGTCTCGCCGGACAGCACCTCGACGCTGGCAGGCGTTTCCAGCGGGGTCAGGCCAAGCCGGCTGCCCGTGCCCGTGGGCTCCGACAGTGCCAGCCCTGGCAACTGCGAGTCACCGGTGACCATCACCGCCGGTAGCACCGTGGTGTCTTTCCGAGACGGCTGGGAGCGCTCCGAGGCTGGCGTATCGTCCGCGGCCCAGGCCGCGTCCGTGCCCAGCGTGGCAAAGGCCCCGAGCGAGAGCGCGAGCGCGCAGTGGTGCGCCAGCTTGCGCGGGGCGGGAGTGAAAAGGTGCCTGGAGGAGCCCGGCAGGGGGGTGCGGGCAATGCGAGGGCGCGCGGACATGGACTTTCCATCGTTGGCCGCAGGCGACCCCGCCTGGCGGCAATGAACGAAGAAGCCACGGACGAGCGCGCAGTGGCGGCGGGCCCATGGCCAGCCGCCTCACGCCTGGCCGCCCGTCCGCAGCCTCGGTGATCGGTCGAAGGCCGGTATCCGGGCTCGCAGGGGGACGCCTGCCACTGGGGCGCGTCCGGGGTGCCGCCTTCCCACGCATCGATGCGCAGTGGCTGCCGCTGCCTACGGGCGCGGCGTGACACCTTTGTACCTGCTGACCGTTGCGGGGGCAGCACAGGATTTGCCGCGGCCTGGCCGTGGCGCACCTGTTTCCCGTTTAACCCCCGCCGCTTGACGCGCGCGAGGGCACCTTCGAACCATTTGCATTCCAATTGCAATTCACTTGCAACAGTGAATCCGAATGCGAGGCGGATTGTAGCCGCATTCCAGTGGTTTTTGACAGGCATATTCGGGTGGCCGGCAATGCACCATGAGAGTGCCGGCGTCCTCGTCACGACGGGATCTCTCTTCACTGTGGTGCTTTGTACGATATAGATGCCGCTTCTTGCTTTTTTCTTGCGGGCTTTCCCCAGTTGACGCTAAAGAAGGCGCAAGCCGTTCCGATATCCCGGAGATGCCGCGTGTCTCCCGCATCGCTGGTACTTGCCTAGAAAAAGCGAACTTCATGAATCAACTGACCTTGCGAAAAAAGCTGTGGATCCCTCTCGTGCTGGCCTGGCTAGGTCTGCTCCTGCTGACCGTGATGCACGCCTTCCAGACCCGCCAGTTGCAGATGGCGGACCGTCGTGGCGAACTGGCCAACGTGGTCGATATGTCGCTGTCCCTGGTGCGCGACTATGCCGAGCAGGCACGCCAGGGGAAGATGACCGAGGATGAGGCCAAGGCCCAGGCCACTGCCCGCATCGCCGCGCAGCGCTATGGCAAGGACGGCTACATCACCATCGTCAGCGCGGATTCCGTGATGCTGATGCATCCCATCAACGCCAAGCTCAATGGCAAGAACCTGCGCGATTTCAAGGACGCCAAGGGCAACGCCTTGTACGTCGATATCGCGGCGCGTGGCGCTTCGGCGGAAGGCTCGGGTCATCTGGACTACTGGTGGCCCAAGCCTGGCAGCGACCAGCCAAGCCCGAAGGTCGGCTACGTGGCACGCTACAAGCCATGGAACTGGGACCTCGTCGCGGGCACCTATATGGATGACGTGGAGGCGCAATTCCGCACCTCGCTGTATCAGTCGCTCGGGCTGCTGGTGTTGCTCGGCATCGTGATTTCCGTGGTGGCGACGCTCCTGATCCGCAGCATCCAGCGCTCGGTCGGCGGCGAGCCCGCCACCGCGGCGGCGCTTGCGTTGCGCATGGCTGGCGGCGACCTCACCGCGCAGGTCACGGTCGCCCCGGATGACCGCGCCAGCCTGATGTACGCGATCGGCCATATGCGCGACCAGCTCGCGCGCACGGTCTCGGGGATCCAGCAGTCGGCCGAATCCATTACTTCGGCCGCGCAGGAGATTGCCTCCGGCAATACCGACCTGTCGAGCCGTACCGAGCAGCAGGCTGCCTCGCTGCAGCAGACCGCGGCCAGCATGGAGCAGATCACGGCGACGGTGCGCCAGAATGCCGACAACGCCACCGAGGCCAGCCAGTACGTGGCCGACGCCTCGCAGATTGCGCAGCAGGGCGGCAGCGTGGTGAGCCAGGTGGTGGACAAGATGCGCGGCATCACCGCCAGCTCGCGCAAGATCAACGACATCATCGGCGTGATCGACGGCATCGCCTTCCAGACCAATATCCTGGCGCTGAACGCCGCGGTGGAAGCCGCTCGCGCCGGCGAGCAGGGGCGCGGCTTCGCCGTGGTGGCGGGGGAAGTGCGCAATCTAGCGCAACGCAGCGCGGGCGCGGCCAAGGAGATCAAGACGCTGATCGTCGAGTCGGTGGGCCAGGTCGACAGCGGCTCTGCCCTGGTCGAGCAGGCTGGCCAGACCATGGCCGAGATCGTCAACGCGGTCAGCCGCGTGACGTCCATCATGGATGGCATCGCATCGGCCACCGCGGAGCAGCGCACCGGCATCGAAGAGGTCAATCGCGCGGTCGCGCAGATGGACCAGATGACGCAGCAGAACGCGGCGCTGGTGGAGCAGGCGAGCGCCGCCGCCGCTTCGCTGGAAGATCAGGCCGACGCGCTGCATCACGCGGTGTCGGCGTTCCGCCTGGCTGCCTGAGTATCCGCCCCGGCAGGGGCGGCAAGCCGCTGCTTACAGCAGCGACTTGCCCTGGGCGAGGACCTTGTCGCAGACCTGCCTGGTGACCTGATCCTTGAGGCCGCCGCCGCTCAGGTCGAACTGCTTGCCGTCGCTGTTGTGCAGGATGCCCTTGGCACCGTCGGTATAGCCGCTATCGGCGGTGGGCGAGCCACCTTCAACCTTGCCCAGCAGTTTGTCCTTGACGGAAGCGGCGCCGCTGGCGCCGCCGAGATAGTTGTTCTTGACGCAGAATTCCAGTATGCCGGCGATATTGCCGGTGCTGCCGGACGTCAGGGATTGCAGCGAAGGCATGCTGCCCATCCCGCCCAGGCTGCCGAGTCCGCCGATGGCGCCCTCGCTGCCCTGCGTCGCGCCTTTGAGCATGTCCCCGAGCTGCGCGTGCGCTGCCGCCACCGGTATCAGCGTGGCGATCAGGATCTTCACGACTGTGTTGCGATAGATTCTGGCGTTCATGCGGCGATCCTCCCGGCTTGGTGGAAACCAGCTTCCACTATAGTGCGTGCCCGGATTGCCATTGCACGCAATCCGGGCGCAATCCAGGTGCAATCCAGGTGCAATCGGGGCGCAATCCGCCACCGTCCGCCCCGATGCCAGGCTGCGCCGGGAGACGCCGCGGCTACACCCCCTATCCGGCCTCAGGCCTTGCGTGCCGTCAGCCACTCGGCGGCTTGCAGGGCCTTGCCCACGATGCGGATCTCGCCAATGCTGCCAAAGAAGCCGTCGGCGCGCGCACCGTCCCAGGAACCGCCGCCGATTACCCAGGGCATGTCCGCCGCGAGCGTGGCCAGGCCTGGGGCGTTGCCGGCATTGCGCAGCACCGGCGCGCCTTCCACGTAGAGAATGGTTTCATGGCTGACATCGTCGTTGACGATGGCCACGTGCAGCCACTTGTCGGCAATGATCTCGCCGGACCAGTTGGTCTTGCCGTCGCGGCTGCCGCTCAGCACCGGCACGACTTCCCATTGCACTTCGCGCAGGCTGGAGATGGCGAACAGCAGCGGCGGCGACTCGGGGTCGCCCCCGGTAAAGCCGGCCAGGCTCCCGCGTTTGCCGTCGCGCGTCATGATATTCATCCACGCGTTGTTGCCGGCGCTCCAGTTCTTGTCGATCTTGATGAAAGCTTCGACGGTGTAGCCGCTTTCCAGGGTGGCGGCATTGATGGGTGCCGTGCTTCCCGTGACGAAATAGCTCATGCGCAGCGGCGCGTTCTTGTTGGTGTTCAGGAAGCGCACGCTGCCCGGCGCGGCCGACAGGTAGTGGTGGTCGTCGGACCACACCACATCGCCCAGCTGGGCGGCAGTCACGCCGTCCACATTGAGCGCGGCGCGGCTTAGCGGGTTGGCGCCGGACTGGTCGGCCACGACCTGTCCCACCGGCACCGCGCTGCCCGCGGCGCCCCCGAAGAAGCGCCAGTGCGCCACGGTTTGCGCCACGTGCGGATAGTCCTCCGAATTGCTGGCAGGCTTCTGTTCGGCCTTCACAGGTTCCTTGAAGCCCGCGAGAATCATCGCCTTGGCCTGGTCCGCCAGCGATGTACGCGTTGCCGTGGCGGCCTTGAAGCCCGGATTGAAGCGCGCAAAGCGTTTGGCGAAGTCCATCTGGATGGTGAAGGTCTCGTTGGGCGCGTCGAGCACGGCCTGGTCGAAGCCATTGAGCGTGTGCTTGGGCTTTTGCGGCACCCACGGCGAGAATGACAGCACCTTGATCTGGTTGGCGGTGAGGTCGAATTCGTACAGCCGCATCAGGCCGTTGCCGCCCTGGTAGGCCATCTGATAGTCGACCACCATTTCCTCGACGGCGTTGCCGTAGACATTGGTCTTGGTAAGCCGCGCGGCGCCGTGGTAGTGGCCGTTCAGCGTCATGAAGATCTGGTCGTTGTCCTTGATCAGTTTTTCCCACAGCAGCAGGCCGTAGGGCACCTCGAGCGGTGTAACCCCGTCCTTGTCGATATTGATCAACTGGTGGTTGGCGAGAATGGCTGGCAGCGTCGGGTTGTTGCGCAGTACCTGGCGTGCCCACGCGATGCCGTTGTCGGAGACGCGCCACGATAGCGAGAGCACCAGGAACTTCTGCCCTTCGGCTTCGAACACGTGGTACTCGTGGAAGCCGCTCGGGTCGCGGCCGCCGAAGGTGGCCTGCTTGCTGGCCCGGGCCGTGCCGAACGTCTTCAGGTAGGGCTCGTTGGCCAGCGTGCGCTCCGTGTCGGTGCCGGTGTCGTTCGGGCCGCCGCTGTAGTCGAGGTCGAGAATGACATCGTGATTCCCGGCCAGGATCGAATACGGGATCTTGGCGCTCTCAAGCACCTTCATGGCCTGGTCGGCCACCACCCACTGCTCGGGCTTGCCTTGCTGGTCCACGACGTCGCCGAGATGGATCAGGAAGGGGATGTTGAGCGCCTTGGCATTGTCCGCGACCCAGTTGGTCTGCGCCTGGAACGGCTCGCTGTTGAATTTGCGGCCGAACTGGTCGTTCTCCGCCAGCGTTGCATAGCGCGAGTAGAACTGCGTATCGGGCAGTACCRCCAGCGCGAAATTGGATGCCAGCTGCGGGCCGGCCGGTGGCTGCGGTGCCGGGCTGCCGGTGCTCGGCGCGGCGGGCGCGTCGTCGCCACCCCCACCCCCGCACGCAGCCAGCAATGCACTGCCGCCTGCCGGCAGCAGGCAGCAGCGTCGCACCCAGTCCGGCCCTGAGCAAGCTCCTGCGGCGTTCGTCCGGCACGCTGGTTGTTGTCTTCTGTACCTGTTGCCGCGCATCGGCTTCGTGCTTCTTTGTCATGACTTTCCATGTGGAACAGGAAGCGGCAAAGCTAGCCAGCAGAGATGACATGCGCATGAAGAGATGTCGCAGGCATTTGTTTTTTGTTCTGTAGGTTGGAATTTTGTCTCGAAGAGGCGACATTAGGCTGACTAAGTGTATCGTTTTACCAAAAAACAGGATTTGTTTTCCCGACGTCACCTTTCTGTCACTAACGATCGTCAACATCGGCGCCCACAAGAATCTTTGCCAGTGCGTCCGGGCAAGGGGTGATGCCAGTGACACGCATCGCCCGGCGGCCCAGGGCGCGCGGACAGATCGGGTCAATACGTAAAACGTCACCAGGGAAATCCAATGCGTCACTCCAAATCCATCATCGGCCTGGCCGCCTCGCTATGCATCGCCGGCGGCTTCTACGGTTGCAACGGCAACGGCGACCAATCCAGCCCCGCCGCTCCGGCCACCCCCGGCGCACCGGCCGCGCCGGCCGCGCCGGTCACCCCGCCGGTCGCGGAAGTCACGGGCAAGTGGACCACCGGCGACCTGCATGTACATACGATCCAGTCCAACGATGCGCAGAGCCCCCTGGCCACGGTGCTCGACCAGGCGTTCACCGCGAGCAACCTCGACTGGATGGCCTTGTCGAACCACCTGCGCGTCTCGGATCGCGACCCGGCCGGCACGGCCATCCCTGGCGGCTCGGTGGCATTCTCGAAGGGCATGGCGGACTACGAAGTGCCTGCCGTCAAGCAAATGCAGGCTGACGGCCGCTATCCCGGCAAGCTGATCTTCTCCGCCTTCGAGTGGGACATGCCGACCCACGACCACATGAACGTGGGCATCTTCTCCGGCTCGCCCGCGCTCGCACCGGCCCTCAAGGCCGCCAACGAGTTCGAGTATTTCTTCACCAACCGCGCCGACACCCTGTTCAATCCGGTGGACGTGGCGGCGTGGAATGCCAAAGGCCCGCGCGCCTTTACCACGCACGCCGACGCGCTGCTGGCCTTCAACTGGCTCAAGACAAATTACCCGGACAGCAGCTACGCGCTGATCAACCACCCGTCGCGCAATCCGGGCAAGTACACCGCCGCCAACTATCGTGAGTTGAACGACCTCGCGCCGAATATCGTGTTCGCGGTGGAAGGCATGGTCGGCAACCAGATGGAGCCGGATCGCGGCGGCTACAACAGCGCCTATATCGATGCCAACCTGAAGTCGCGCACCTATGGCGGCGTGGACTATGTGGTGGCGCAAGTCGGTGGCATCTGGGATGCCCTGCTGGGCGACGGGCGCCGCTTCTGGAACCTCGCCAACTCGGACCACCATTTCAAGACCGCGGGCGGCCAGTTCAGCAGCGGCTACTTCCCGGGCGAATACGCACGCAACTACCTGTGGATGGAAGGCACCGGCATCAAGGGCTTGCTGGACAGCCTGCGTGCGGGCAAGTCCTTCTCGGTGTTCGGCGACCTGATCAATGCACTGGATTTCAATGTGGCGGCCGGCAGCACCAAGCGCGAGATGGGCGGCGAACTCATGGCCAAGGCGGGTGACAAGGTCACTGTCACGATCCGTTTCAAGAGCCCGGACCGGAACCGGTTCGAGTATCCGCTGGACAGCGGCGTCAATGTCAACGTCAGGCCGACCGTGGACCATATCGACCTGATCGCCGGCGACGTCACCCGTCGCCCCGCGCCTGGTACGCCGGAATACAGCAAGGAGACCAAT